>NZ_JBQQCM010000007.1:0-239811 GCF_052246755.1 Halobacillus sp. B29 | reverse complement strand
ACTTATCGCCACAGTCGGCTTAGACAAGTGATGACATAAATAACAAAGGAATTCAGGGATTTTTTAAAAAGCAAGAAGATCCCCTTTATTTAGTACGGCCTTAAAGCGGTAGTTATTTTCAGGGTAGCCTATTTTAAAAACAGATCTGTTAATTCTATACTGTAAGATTTATTTCGGCGTTTGCCCACGCAGAGCTTCAGTAATGTGAACCCTTTTCCAACGACCATAAACACCTGCAAACATCTCGTAATCGAGTCTTATAGTTTGCTCAGATTAAAAATCTGCTTTTCAAGAAGAGACATAAATAGACTCTATAAAAAATCCTGCATGAACTAGCATGCAGGATTAATTGATTATTTAGCGGCTTTACAAAGGTAGATGGTATGAAATTACTGTCTCGAGTATTGAAGGCTTTCTTGGAGATTCAATTCTTCTACCAGGCTGGAAAGTTCATCCAGCATCGCTTGATTAATGGCTTTTATATGCTTTTTCTTACTGTCGATCTCGTTTCGGTATTTATTGAACATCTCGAGCCAGTCTTTCAAATCATTTATTTCACCCAGCTGCCTTTGGAAAGACTTAAAGTATTTTGCTTCTTCCTTATAGTCAGATGCATATATTTCATGGAGTGCATTATGAATGTACCTTGTTTTTTTCGAGATAATCCTGACGGAGTGTAAAGCATCGAGCGTTTCTTCATCGGCACGACCCTGTTGTGAAGACACTTCTAAATATTTCTCCACGGCTTCAGCAAATCCGCTTTCGAATTCCTGAATCCTCTCGTCTACTTGAAGCGGCAGGACATAATTTCGAAGCTCCTTATCTTTAAAATGCTCCCACTGCTCCGCAAAAGTATCGTCGATGATTTCAGGCAGTTTATTTTTAAGTTTCTTTTGATGCTTCAGCCTTTTCTTACCGACCTGATCGCTGAGCTGACGATACACTTCTTCATGTTGCTCCTTAGAAGATTGCTCCGCACGTTCTTCAAACTCCGTAATAAACACATCACGTTCTCTCACTTTTCCTAAACGTTTATGGGCATCATTTAAACGATCCACTAATGGATGGCTGTTGAGGTGGATAAACTCCAGAATGGCACGGATTTTCCGCCCATGGACACGAGCCTGGTGAACACTTTCCTCGTCTTCCTGCTCAAGCGAAAGCCTGCAGTACTCCAGATAGGAGTCAACTAATCCCTGAAGATACTCCCTCCAGCGGCCTACTACTTGCTCATTTCCATCTCCTAGACAATCCTCACAGATTAATTTCTTTTTAACAGACACCAGCGAATCGGCTGATCCGCAAATTTCACAAACCTGAACCTGATCTTGCAATACAGCATAATCATGGTCGAATGTAACATCAATCTTTTTTCCCTGATTCCAGTCAAGCTCGTTTCTATAGTCAGCAGGAATAAGCAAGCGGCCATAGCTGTCCAATGTCTTAACGGAATCGCCTTCCTCGCCTGTTACGGAAAGCTTTAATCCTTTTTTATGACTCAAAGGTTCCAGCATAAGGTTTTGATTCGATAATTCCAGCTGGTCTCTGATTTCCTTGGGGATCACCAGCCTGCCCATTTTGTCGATTTGCCTTGTGAAAGCTCCACTCATAACCTAACGCCCACCTTTTGAAAGCTTTTATATATGTCATTCCCCAGACTCCAGTACTTCCTAACTAATTTCTAAACATTTTTACAATTTCTTTATAAACCTGACTCTTACATATATTCCCACAGTACGTGCATCCTATGAATGGAGGTGTTAATGATGCAGCCATACTTATGTCCCAACTGTAAAACCAATCGATCCAGGTTCAATATCATCGAACAAAAAGCAACATCCGTAAAAATAGATCCAGGGTCAGGTGAAGTGATTAGTGAATATACATCTGAGAATCTGGATCCTTTCCACGCCGCTTACCAGGGGCCAGACAAAAAAATTCAATGTGGAGCATGCGGTTTGATCGAAGACGAGAAAACATTTGCCGCTTTCGCAAACTCCAAGCCTCTTTAATTGCCCTCAGCATCCTTTAAAGGACCCGTGTTATCGTTTTGGAGAATCAATAGATAAATCTCTTTCTTTTGATTGCTGAATAGCTTAGAAGAGCCACAAGAGCCAATAGCAGAGGAGTAAAATAAATTCCTACTCCTAAAATGATATAACCCGCTGCTCTAAAAGTATCTGATACTTGAAAGTTTTCTTTATGCAGAAGACGCATGCGATTCGTGAGCTGAGTACTCATGTCATACAGAGACCAGCTCATTACGCCTGCCAGCTGGACGAATACGACCGAGAAGGAACCGCCAAGTATAATGTTGATCGTAAGGAAAGACAGAAGAAGAGGGACTAATCCCGCTATCCCCCAGTTTATATAAGACGATGTCCACCCCTTTTCATCAATTGGCAGACTATGGAATATAGGATTCTCTGTAAAATGCGAGCTGAAAATTCCTGCGGCAACTTCTATATACACAAAAAACACTACAGGCACACTTACATACATGACCCACTCCGCTCGTAATGATGGGGCGATGATTACTATTACACCGATTAAGAGCGTTTTCCATACATACCCTGATGATTCTTTCAAATGGCTTCTCCACAACATATGATATAAGGATTTCACCTTAGTAATCGGCCGGACTGCCCTCCGTTCTTTAAGGTAATTACCTACCAGCCCATACCGTTTAGGAGGTTTGATTGTTATATTCGTCATCTGACTGACAACCGTGATATTCCATACCTTGGCATCGTTGCGCTGCACTACTTTCATCCAGTCAATGCCTTGCATGCACGCTGGAATAAAGTAAAACTGCGCGAGCATCAATAAAAAAGTCAGAATTATGGCTGGCGAAGATTGGGCTAAGTTTAAATGATGGATCCATATGCCTGAAGCCCCTAGCAAAACGATCACACCAGCCAACAGTCCTGTCTTAACTCTCTTTCTAGCAGAATACAATTTCCACTGGATCGGCGTTAAAAGGGCTATGAAGACGGAATAGATAAAAGCAGCAGCGAGCAATAAGTATAAAGACAAGGGAGTTAACCCACCTAAAAATGCTGCCAAGGCGAACGCAACCAGCAAGTGAAGCGCAAATTTCTCAGCTGCTAATAATAAAAGAATTTTACTTCTGGAGTGGGGGAGCAGACTTAGCTTGAGCTCTGCTGAAGTGAATGAAAGCCCTGGATCTATAAATGACCGCCCAAGCGTACGAATTACCAGAATGGACGGAAGCAGCCATAACCACTCCATTAGAGAGTTTTCCCAGGTATTCATCAGGGGAATGAACCTTTTCATCCAATCCTGAAGCAGTAACAGAAATACAACAACCATTATTCCTACATAAAAGGCTAACGTTTTGTCGAACGCTAGCTGAAAGGCACGCTGATAAATATCTTTCTTCTTTTTCCAGCGTTTTTTCCGAATCCAATAAAATACACGTGTAGTAAAACTCATTCAGGATTCCCACTTCGATCTAACGTATGAAATTCATTAACTTCACCTTCACTAGAGACCCTGCCATCTGTAAGCATCACATAGACATCGGCCAGCTCTTTTACTTTTTCCAGCTGATGTGTCGTCAGCAGAATACTGCAGCCTTCGTCCCGGCGTTCTTTTAACAGCTTCTCAAAATAGGCTCCCGCATAGACATCAAGACCCATAAAAGGTTCATCTATTAACAGTAATGAAACTTCCGGCAGTAAAGCACATATCGTTTGAACTTTCTGCCTCATCCCTTTAGACAATGATTCCGGATATTCATTCAATTTGTCGTGTAGTTCAAAACCTTTAGTATAGGCAGCTACTTTTTCTTCAAAACGTTTCTCTGGAATTCGATGGCTCTTTTGGTATAACTGGAAATGTTGATATACGGTCAGCTCACTAAGTAGTAGAGGTTCTTCAGGTATGTAGCTTAGCTGTCTTTTATAATCGGCATAATGCTGATCCTGATCTAAATTATGTATAGAAATTCTGCCCTTTGACTTTTCCCGTGAGCCTAATATGGTTTTAATTAGCGTAGATTTGCCAGCTCCATTATGTCCGACTAGAGCCAATATTTGTCCTTGATGGATAGAAAAAGATACATCTTCAAGGATCGTGTTATCTCTGATCGTCACTTTACAATCTTCCACCACTAGATTCCCTTCCATCCTCTCACCTCTCTTTGTTACCTTTTCGTACGGAACAATTACCGAGAACGTTTCAATTTTTATGTAAAAATACCCCCTGCCATGTTGTGGCAGGGGGTATGGGCTAATCATTCATTCGGGAAAGAAAGTCTCCCAGCAGATCATCATCATCTTCATCTTCTGTTGTTTCTTCGTCCTGTGAATGAATCTCACCTTGTAAGCTATCAAGATTCAGACCATCCAGTTCATCATCGATACTCTTCCATTCTGTTTCAGAATCAGCATTTGTTTCGTCCTCAGCATGGGCTTCTTGAGTATAATCTCCTAACGAAGATTCAGAAGCAGCAGTTTCTTCTTGTAAATAAAGGGCTTCATCTATATCAAATGCATTGCTGTTGAGCGAAGCCAGTAGAGTGGTGGCACGCACAGGATCCATCATTAGCTGATACAGGATACTCCCTATAAGAGCCTCCGAATGTTCGTGCTTAATCCAGTTTCTCTGTTCTTTATTTAAAGCCTTAGGCAGTGGGATGGTAACCGTTTCCTTATTCTTCGCATAGGTTTGGCTCACTCCATCCAGGACGAATTGTGCAATCCTGCTTGAAAAATTTCGCCTCTCTGTCTCCTTCAGTTGAGTTAATTGTCTCAATAGATGATCAGGAGTATCCGAGGGGATCCGGAATGTAATCGATTGTCCCCTCTCTATCTTTTTCTTTGATTGACTCATAACATCACCTTATTTGGATGAGCCGGTTTTTTGTTCTACTTTTTTACCTTGTTCTTGATTTTTGCCGTGGTTCTTTTTCTCGTTTTTACGGATGAAATCAGAAATCAATTTGTAGTAAGCATTCGCCATCATCCAGATGCTCTCTTCTTCATCTTCAAAGAATTCAATATTGAAACCATCCAGTTTGTTGTTAAGTGACTTGATGTAATCCTTCAGAACTGCGGAGCCTCCGCCCACAAAGTAACAGATCTCTGATTGAGAGTTTCTCTGCCACACATTTCTTAGGAAACGATACTGCTTCTTAGCAAGTTCAAGTAGAATACGGTCCGTAATTTCATGTACGTTAGTACGGCTTCCTTTAACCATGATGTGATGTCGATCATTTTTCCTTGTAATGATATCCACGACATCACGGCGGCTGTCTAATTCAACTCCATGTTTTCTAAGAATCTCTTCACGGATCATTTCTAATGATTCAGCTACACCTAGATTGAATCCCTGCGCTTTATCATCATCAACGTTACGATTTTTAATAACGGCGATATCTGTAGAAAGACCGCCGATATCCTGGATTAGAATTTGTTTGTCGATCAATTCTTTGTTAATGATATTCAAATCATTATCCATCACTAAGTTAACGTAGGCAGCAAACCCTTCCGGATAAACTTTAACCTCATCAAACTTAAGATTTACTTTCATTCCCTGATATTTTGGTGTGACAAGGAATTCAATCTGGTGAACAGACCCAAGAAGGGAAGAACGGTACCCTACGTCTTTGCCTTCTTTTACTTCACGAAGCGGCAGTCCTGTTCCCAATGTGTAGTTAGCTTCTACCACATTATTCTTCGCAGATTGTGCATTCTTCTCTCTAACTGCATCCAAAGCAAGCGACGCAAAAAGCATAATAAGTGTCTGATCTTCCTCAGATTTATAGCTGCCTGGATCTAATTCAGTAGAGTTAGTGGTTTTCGTAGCCAGATTCCCCACACGATAGATAGCATTATTCTCTCTTAAGGCTGGAGAATGCACTCGAATATGTAGATTATCGAGTGGATCCTTTTCATCCAGGTCCTCTATACCGATAACAGGACGATCTTCTAAGTCTCTAGCGACCACGTTAGGAATATATAAAGATGAATCTAGTTTTCCAAAGTTTGCTTTAACTGCATCATTACCAACATCCACAGCTGCAATTCTTGAGTTTGTCATTAATCAGCTCTCCTTTTAATTACTATAATTTACCTTGCCCTTCTATTAATCTATTAGACTCTGCCGGAATAGTCAATGTGCCTTTCGGAGTATTCAATCATGTGTACATGCACACTTTAAACGTACACATGTTTACGATAAATGTTTTCTTGTATTCAATCTTGTGTATATACTGTCATACCAGTATGTGTACACTTTTGTACTCTTGCGTTCATTTGTGTGTGCATTTGTCTTACAAATTGTGTACTTGAAAACATTAGCGTGTACACTAGCAGATGTGCAGTAATTAGACATAATATTACACAAAAACACGGTCTTAGTTTTGAGTGTGAATTCAAAAACGCGGTCTTAGTTGGAGGTGGTGAAGAAATCATAAAAAATACCTGTCAGAAAAATGATTTCTAACAGGTATTTCTATAAAAGATGGAGGATATTTTTAATTTATAGCGGTAGTGTAGGTAGAAAAAAGTTCTTCTAGTTTATCTGTAAGAGAGAGCATTAATAATCCATTACCTTCAGCAGCTTTAGAGTAGCCAAGAGGCAGAGTCCGTTTGATTAACTGCGAAAATATTTCTGGCTCGGACATGGAGCGTTGGAATTGAGATTCTACAAGAGGAATAATGAGGGCCAGTCCACCAGCCACATGTGGTGTAGACATGGAGGTTCCGGAAAGACGAGCGTATTTTCCTCCTATATAGGTAGAGAGAACATCAACCCCCGGGGCTACCAGATCAATCTCATCATTGGTGTTAGTAAAGTCCGCAATTGCTCTCTGATTATCAATAGCGCCGACTTGTATGACTTCATTATAGCAGCCGGGATAGGCATATTCATAAGTGTTCTCGCGTCCATCTCCCTCATTTCCTGCAGCACATACGACAGAAATACCCTGATTAACAGCTTTTTGGACAACCTGATGCATTTCTTTAGCATCATCAGGTCCGCCAAGAGACATAGAAATGACTCTAACACGTTCCCCTTGAGGTCCTTCCCAGTTGATTGCGTATTCAATAGCATTTATAATCCAATCGTACTGTCCACTCCCCTCTCCAGAGAGTACTTTAAGAATTAATAAATCAGCCTGCGGAGCCACTCCAATTACACCTTTCTTGTTATCTATAGCAGCGATTGTTCCAGCCACATGAGTTCCGTGGCCATTATTGTCATCGTAATTCGTCTCATCACCTTCATAGTCATCTGTAAAGTTATAACCACCTAGAATGCGGTTCTCAAGGTCTGGATGGTCCATTTGACAGCCTGTGTCGATGACAGCTACGACGCTCCCTTTTCCCTGATCGGTTCTTTCCCACAAACTCTCTGCCTCCACCAACTTCACACCTTTTGGAAACTCTTCTGCTTCCTGCAGGATCTGTTCGGTGCGGTATGGAATTAACTTCATTTCACTCATTTAACTTCCTCCCCTATTTTGAGTCATGCAAGAGCAAAGTGATAGACTGATAACTCATGGTGATAGGTAAAGCTTTCCATTATTATATCATTTTTTGTAAGTATCTGAATATACAGTCAACTATTATTAGACAAAAAATAAAGAAAGCAGGAGAGACTGTTAGGACAGCCATCCTAGGAATACGAGATATTAATTATAATTAAAATAATCCTTGAATCAATGTAAATCTGATTGTAGTTAATGAAGTAGAATGAAAATACTTTCAAAAATTCCCTAACTTATATACTCTAGGGAAATATAGTCATAGTTCTTAAGATTTCAAACTCATTAAGTGAAGCCATATATTTAAATAAATCTACAAAGTCCTTAAGCCTTATATTTTTAGAATGGCCATAAAAGGGTAAATAAAAAAAGACTACGAGAAGTGGAGGGAGAACTATGTACAAAAAGCAATGCCCACGCTGTCACCGTCCCTCATATAGCAGCAGCGAAGGCACCTGGATGTTGTGCCCCATATGCCATGAAGATTTAACGTCATTCTCTGTCCTTCCTATTCACAACAAAAAATCAAAATCCGAAGTTGTTAGTATGTACGATCAGGCCATGAACGGAACTCCATTCCGGGAAATATAAGCATATTAGCTCTTACATCTATTGAATTCATTCAGTCGTATAGCTGTGAAAAAAGGATTGCACCCAACGTGCAATCCTTTTTTACTAGTATCATAGAATTTATGGCAGGAAACGGCGTGGATCCACTGAATTGGACCGGCTTGGATTCCACGAACCGATATGAATCTCAAAGTGTAGATGCTGCCCTGTTGAGTTCCCTGTGCTTCCCATATTACCCAGGAAATCGCCTTGCGATACAGACTCTCCTGCCGACACAGCCGGAGTGGATCTTAGATGGGCATATACAGTCGTGTACGTCTTGCCATCGATACGGTGAGTAATAAATACATTATTCCCGTAACTGGACGAATAACCGGCGCGTATGACCGTTCCATCGGCTGCTGCCCTTATCGGTACAGTTCCGCTCTTAGCTAGATCAATACCGGAGTGCAGGCGGTTTTCGTTATGAATCGGATGGAACCTCATTCCATATTCGGATGTTGTTCCGGCGGATGCTGGCCAGGCGAATTTGGCACTGCTGCCTGAAGAGCTGGAAGTTGCTTTTTTATCTTCTTCTGCTTCTTTTTCAGCTTCCTCTTCTGCTTTCTTCTCTTCTTCTTCGGCTTTTCGTTCAGCTTCTTCTGCTTCTTCAGCAGCTTTTTCATCGGCACGATCCTGGGCAGCTTTTCTGGCGGCTTCCTCAGCTTCTTTTCTTGCTTTTTCAGCTGCGGCTTTTCTAGCTGCTTCTTTACGTGCTTTTTCTTCCGCTGCTTTTTGTTCAGCTTCTTCGGCTGCCTTCTCGGCACGTTCGATTTCTTTCTTGATCGCTTCTTCCTGTGCGGCAAGTGTTTCATTCTCTTCTTCTAAGTCCATCACATAAGCGTGAAGTTCTTCTTCTTCCAATTCAAGTGACTTCATCAGCTCATTTTTATCTTCCTTCTGGCTGTCCAGGTCACTCTTTAATGATTCCAGTTCAGAAAGTTTTTCTTCAAGAGAGGTTAATTCCTCTTCCACCTCTGTCTTTTTGCTTTCCACAGCTTCTTTATCGGCTTTATGCTGTTCAAGTATTTCCCTATCCTGTTCGGCAATGGTATTTAAGCTCATGATTCTTTCGAGGAAGTTACCGAAGCTTTCTGCTCCCATAAGTACGTCTAAGTAATCGATGGCTCCTCCATTCTGGTACATGGATTTCACACGATCTTTTAGAAGCTCGTCCCGTTCAGCGATTCGCTTTTCCAGTTCAGTAATATCTTCTTTCAACTGTTCGATGTTCTCTCTTGTTTGCTCTACTTCTTCTTCTTTTTTATCTATTTTCTCAGTCGTCTCCATCATTTGTTTGTCCAGGCGCTCAATTTCCTGGTTCAATTGTTCCTGGTCTTCTTTAAGTTTGTCAATTTGTTCCTGTTTTTCCTGTTTCTCAGATTCATTGTCTGATTGGCTGTCTTTGTTTTCTTCTAGCTGATCCTCATTTTCCTCTACTTGCTCTTTACTTTTTTCGATTTGTTCTTCATACGATTCTGCGAAAACTGGACTCGTTCCGGACGATAAGCCGGCAAGTACAAGCGTGGCGATCAGGAGTGCAACTGTAAACTTAAACTTCAATCCCTCTTCCTCCCCAAAACACATGTATATGTTTATGTTTATATTAAACTTTCAGATATTTTCTAATAGACGTAAAGCTTCCCCATAATCCGATAATGACACCCATTAAAATGAGCAAAATGGATAC
Organism: Halobacillus sp. B29; assembly: GCF_052246755.1. Taxonomy (NCBI): domain Bacteria; kingdom Bacillati; phylum Bacillota; class Bacilli; order Caryophanales; family Bacillaceae; genus Halobacillus; species Halobacillus sp. B29. The sequence goes on along the minus strand of NZ_JBQQCM010000007.1, from coordinate 229,996 downwards.
TTTCCATATAAACGGGTAGACAGGGAGTAATTCAACGAATAGTGTCGGATATCGGGTCGTAACTTCCTGGAACAAGTATCTATATCCAAAGACTACGACGGCGATTGGAATAGCAGCTCCTAACATACCAATTAAGATGCCTTCTACTAAAAATGGCCAGCGAATAAACCAGTTGGTTGCTCCTACCATTTTCATAATTCCGATTTCTTTTCTTCGTGCCACAATGGTAATACGGATGGTATTCGCAATGAGGAACATGGCTGTGAACAACAGACCTGCGATTATGGCAAGCCCAATATTACGAGCTAAATCCATCACATTAAAAAGCCGTTGAACGGTTTCTTTGGCATATTCCACCTTCTCAACGTTTTCGAATGACTTAATAATAGACTGAGCCACTTGAATGGTGTCTTCAGGATTTTTTGTTTTGACGATGTACACATCATTTAGCGGGTTCTCATCTTTAAGGGATTCAAATACTTCTCCTTCTTCTCCCAGACTGTCGATTAACTTTTCCAGTCCTTCTTCCTTGGATTGAAAGGTAACGGTGTCCACTTCGGGGATGTTTTGCAGTTTATCTTTTAGTTCATTTTGACCCGGCTCTTCAAGTGTTAAGTCCATAAAGACACGGACTTCTACGTTTTCTTCGATTTGAGAGCCTATATGGTTCAAATTAAGGAGTAATGCAGCGAAGACTCCTACCAGCAGCAGCGTAACCGTTACAGCTGATATAGAAGCTAAGGACATCCAGCGGTTTCTAGTAATGTTCTTTACGCCCTCTTTACCATGTCGTCCAAATGTCTTAAGTTTCATCTTTGATGCCACCTCTTACTTCCGAATTGCCGATTTTCTCTCTTTTTTTAAATCGGATGGCTTCCAGGACACCGAAAGATAAACGACTGCGATGATGCTTATCAAACAATTTATATCACTTCCTGCTTTAAACTCATGATGTAAATCTTCGATGTCTGAAATATGTAGTCTTACATTTCCGGCTTCTTTTACCTTTCTAATTATAACAAACAAGTTCGATAAAAAAAGACAATTTATTATTACATTTGTGTTTCATGCTTTTACATAAACGTGACAAAACCAGGGTATTTATGGTCTGTTGCCCAATATTTCGTCGAATGACACATGTATATACATACAGGGTTCAAACCATAACAAAAAAGACAACTCCTTTTGGAATTGTCTTTAATAACTGTATGAAATTCATCATTAATTTTTAAATTGCTTTAATGCTTCAAGTTCACGTTTCAAGCGCGTGTTTTCATTTCGAATGGCTTCCACATTTTCTGTTTGGCCTTCTACCGGCAAAAGGTTGATTTCATACCAGGCTTTACTCTGCCCATCGTTCCCTTCACTCGTTCGTTTGATCAGAGCTGTTGGGTACATCGTTTTTACTGCATCGATCTCTTTCTGAGATAGCCGAAGCTCTCTAAAATAAACACCTTCACTAAAGGATTCTGACAAAAACTTGTTGAAGTCATCAGCTGCCATGTGCTTCGCTCCTTTATATATTGGTCTTTAAAAAACGAGTTATTCAGCCATTCACCGGCTTAAGATTGTTGATACACAGATTCTTTTACAACGACATTAGCTACTACTTCCATCGGATCAACGAGCGGTACGGGAAGGTGATAAGGTCTCAGTACCAGACCAATCTCCGTACACCCGGATATGATTAACTGGGCGCCGTTATCCAGAAGTTCCTGAGAAGCGTCTTTCAGAAGCTGGAGTGGCTCTCCATCCGTATTCCCGCTCTTTATGCCATTTTCACCATAAATGGACTTCATGACCTTTTCATTTTGCGTCATGGGCGTTGGATATACAATATCCAGGTGATCGAGATACTTTTCAAAAAGACCGGTCTCTAATGTACCCGTCGTAGCAAGAATGCCGATTTTAGAAATATCCGGATAGAAATTACGGATAAACTTTTTCAACTCTAAAAAGGCATTCAGTAACGGATACGAAACCTCTTTTTGTACGTCTTCTATGAAATAGTGGGCGGTCATACACGGAATACAGGCAACCTCCACGTCCAGCTTTTCTAAGTTTTTTGCAGCGTGGATCATCTCAGGTACCGGATCCTCGCCCCTTCCGGAAATAGCTTCTGTGCGGTCAGGAATCTTTGCATTGCTGTCAATAATGACGCGGAAATGTTCCTGATCCTTTCTGGCACTGGTTGCCCGGATGATTTTCAGATAGCATTCGGCCGTAGCCTCAGGCCCCATACCTCCGAGTATACCGATTAGTTTATCGTTCATGAAATGCCTCCTTGCTTAAGACCCGAACTCTCCTATGATGACTACATGATTCCTGCCACTCTGTTTTTCAGCGGCTTGAATAATTCTTCTTCATCCATTTCTGGTCTCGCTTTGTTTAATTGCTCAAGCGCGATTTTTGCTCCTGGGTCCATACCTTGGCATCCCGCTAAGAGTACAACATCGTCTGTTCCTGCTTCTGATAAAGCGTGGCGGACAGCGTCGTTCAGTTCTTTATATAAATGCACGTTGATTCCTGCATCCTTCATCATTTCCTGGAAGACCCGCAGCTCCTCGTCAGTTACCTGGTCTTTTTCTGTAACATGGGACTCACTGAGTGTCGCAATGACTTCTTTAATTCCGAGCTTTGGAGCCCATTCAACAATCGCTTTTGCATTCTCACGATTTACCGTTACACCCCGGCTTCCGCGGATCGCATAAACGAGCTTCAATTGATTATACTCCATCTGCTGCAATGTACTTAAGGTTACGTTAATATTGCCGTAGTTCGCAAAATGGTCATCCAGAATTTTAAAATCATCTTCAAATACCATTTCAAAGCGGCGTTCCACGCCTCCAAAGGATTTCAGTCCTTTTTGAATCGTTGGAACCGGAACCTCATTCAATAACCCAGCTGCAATCGCCACCATGGAATTATATACGGAATGGTAACCTGGAGTGGATAATTCAATATCAAATTCCTGAGGCTCAATTGGTGCCTCTCCTACATATATCGGCTTCCGGACTTCAACTGTAAATTTCGCGCGGCCGGTGGATAGATCAAGGTTCTTACAAATCAGATCCCCATCTCCTGTTTCTACACTAAAGGTGAGCAATTGCGCTTTCGTTTCATCCACCAGAGAAGCTGAATAAGGATCATCCAGGTTGAGGATGGCCCACTTATCTGCACCGGCTTCCCTGATAAGACTTGCTTTAGCGTTAAAGTACTCCTCAAAGGTACCGTGCAGATCGATATGTTCGCGGCTGATATTATTCAGCGTGACAATATCGAAATCCACGCTCCCCACGCGTTTTAAATCGAGGGCGGAAGAAGAAACTTCCATCGTTACGTGAGAGACGTCCTGGTCCCTCATTTGGGCAAAGTAGTGATGGAGATCCAGCGATTCCGGTGTCGTCAGTTTCGTCGGCTCGGAGTAGTCACCGAATTTAACGACTACTGTTCCTATGAGCCCTGTTTTGACTCCATGCTCTTCCAGGATCGCATCGGTCATAAAGGATGTAGAGGTTTTCCCATTGGTCGCGGTAATGCCGATCGTTTTCATCGATTGGGACGGATGATGATAGAAAGCATCGCTCAGCGCGGCAAGCGCCTGACGGCTATCCTCTACGCGAAACTGAGGAATGTCATCCCATCCTTCTTGATAATCCTCGACCACAATGGCTGCCGCTCCATTAGATATAGCTTCTAATATATACGCATGCCCATCCGTTTTAAACCCTTTAATACATACAAAAATGTCTCCCTGCTTCACTTTTCTGGAGTTATAAGCCAGTCCATGAATCTCCAGCTCCTGCTCATTCCAAGCATCTAAAACTTGAATGGATTTCAGCAATTCATATAGTTTAGCCATTCTAATCTACCTTCCCTGCAATGTTTTAACCTTATCCGATTATTGCGATCCTTTTTTTGTATATGGGTAAGCTTTTTGATGTTTTTTCACAATCTTACTGAATCAGCTTGTTTTCCGTACTTTTCCAGCCACTAGACCCGCCATTTTCTTACCGAATGCAAAAGCGGGTTTAGGATCTTTTGCATCCCATATCGCATGGGCCTTGGGACGGAAATAAGATGCCAGTACTTTTTGAATGGAGAGCTGTCCCGTTTTAACGTATTCACGTACGGCCAGTAAATCCTCGTAAGCATACCAGAATACCAGATTCATGTCTTTCTCAACGGCTTTTGGCTCGACCGGGTTTCCGGTAAGCTCCATGTAAGTAATATAAGGCATGTTGATTCCCGTTTTATATAACAAGCTGTTTAAGTTCGTAATTCGGACATTAATTTCAATTAAATAGAATTGTCCAGTTTGTTCATCTTTTTTAAATTCAATTTCTGCAAATCCTTTATATTGGATGCCTTCAAGAAACTTCTTCCCAAGGTCATACAGTTCCGGGACATATTTCTGCTGGGTGTAAACCGAGGCCCCGTAGTTCACAGGGAATTGACGAAGTTTTTGGCAAGTGACCCAGTGTGTAACCTCTGAATCCTGATTCAAGTAGGCGTCGAAGGTGTACATATGATCATCGAAGCCCGGAATAATCCGCTGTACAATCACTTCGATATTTTCTTCTTTAGCCATATTGACCTTTTCCAGAAGCTCTTCTTCCGTAAAGACTTTAAACAGCTTCCTTCTAAACTTGGACACAAAAGCTGGAGAATCGACCGGTTTAACGAGACACGGAAATTGAATCTTTTCCTCTACTTTTTGTAAAAAGTTCTCTTCATCAATATGAACGGTTTCAGGAACCGCTACCCCGTGCTCGGAAGCGAGCGTATGCAACGTACCTTTGTCCATTATTTTAGTATATAGTCCTTGTTCTTTTTGGGGAATAAGGAAATGTTCCCGTAATTCCATTAAATGCTCGTCTACAAACTCTACGTAAGGATCAGCTGTAGGAATAAGAACAGGAGTCTTGCTCTGCTGTTTGGAGTAATCAATCAAAAAGGAAAGAAGTCCTTCTGGATTCTCTTTATAATGAGGAGCGATTAACGCTTCAGAGACATATTTAGACTCAAGTCCATAAGCCCCTTCCCACGAATAATCGACAGCCGCTACGTGCACATCGTGAATGCCTAAGCAGCGGATTGTACTCAATCCTATATAATAATTCGCACCTAAAACAACCGCTTTATTATCCATGAATAATCCCCTTTTTTCAAACGTGACATAACATTTATTTCATTAAACTCATTCATAGTTGAGCAAACCCTATTCGCCGAATATCTAAACATATCTATTCTACCATATTATCCAGGCTAACAAAACGAGCAGGCCTTGATTATGGAAGAATACCCACCGTTTACCGGGAAGAATACTTGGAAATATATGTATGACCTGGTCCGGTAATATTTGGTGGGGTAATATTTGTAAGAGTATTCAGAATTCCTTCCTCATGTAAAAAAGCGGCCTTTCCCTTTAGGGAGGCCGCTTGGACGTAATCATTTATTTATAGGAATGACTGAAATCAATTTCTGACGGGACTTCTTCAGCTTGAGCCGGCTCTTTTTGGATCTTCTTAAAGCGATTCGCCACTTTATCCACGGCATATAACACTAGAAACGTAAGAAGGACAGTAAGGGACAGCATATAAAGAGATGTAAGCATAAGCTAATATCCCCTTTCAAATAGTATTTATTAGGATTTATCACCAAATCCTTGTATATAATACCAGAAATCGGGGTCTTGTAAACCTATATCCCTAAATTCTTTTCCATACATCTTTTTCCTACCGTATTTTAAGTCTTCCTTTTAATTCCTATCACATAATCCTCCTCTGCTATACTGAATGTACCTCCGTATTATGCAGGCGTTTCCATCCCTAAAAAAACACTTTATTATTAAAGGAGCGATTCTGATGAGAGAGCCAGCAGGCAAGTGCCGAAACTGTGAAACGTTAATTTATTGTTCAGCTGGATTTTTGGAAGGAGTGGTAAACAATGATCAGACCCTCTGCTGTTTTACTTGTGCGAACCAGACATCCACAGAGAAACTAACGGTCTCATTACGTTCCTATCGTCCAGAATGGCCCCTATTATTCGATCAGGAACAAAAATTAATTGCAGAAGCTTTGGGTGAAAGTGCTCTTGGAATTGAACACATAGGCAGCACAGCCATCTCCGGGTTACAAGCTAAGCCTATTATTGACATTATGACAGGGATCAGGTCTCTGGCCTCTTACGATTCATACATAACGCATTTATCAGCAATTGGATATATGTACGTCCCTAAGCCGGAACTTGTGGAGCGTCGTTTTTTCAAGAAGAAAAAGGAAACGCAGACATTTCATTTACACCTTTGTGAATTGGGCGGGAAGGAATGGGAAGAAAAACTTCTGTTTCGGGATTACCTGCGCCAGCATCCGGAAGCGATGGAAGAATATAATTCCCTCAAACACACACTAGCCATTCGCTATCAAAAAGACCGGCCTTCCTATACGAAAAGTAAGGAACCCTTTATTTCCTCCATCATTAAGAAAGCTAAGAAAAAATAAAGCACCCAAACCCTGGACGGATATGGATGCTAATGGTTATTTATTTCCTAATCTAGTGTAATAATTAGCAGCAGTTTCGATCCCTTTGGTAAAGTTCTCCAAGTGAAAATGTTCATTCGGAGCATGAAGATTTTCAGAAGGAAGGCCAAAGCCCATGAGTACAACAGGAGCCTTCAAGACGCTTGCAAACACTTCAACAATGGGAATCGATCCTCCCTCTTTAGGGAAAAGCGGACGAATTCCGTACACTTCTTCATAAGCATCCGCTGCCGTTTGGATATAGGCATCTTTAGAATCAATAGCCACCGGATCTGCCTGAATCAATTGCTCCGTTTCGATTCGGGCTCCAGCAGGCTTGTGGGTCTGAAGGTGACTCTGAATAGCTTCATAAACCGCCTGCGGATTCTGCTCGCCTACTAAGCGGCAGCTGATTTTGGCACTGGCCTGATTGGGCACAATGGTTTTTAACCCTTCTCCCTGAAAACCGCCTGTAATCCCGTTGATCTCAAGCGTCGGACGAATACCTACACGCTCCTGGAAAGTAAACCCTTCTTCACCGAAAAAAGCTTCCAGTCCAAGTTCTCTTTTTATTTTTTCACTATTAAATGGAACTTGCGCCACTTCTTCTCTTAAATCCTCAGTAGCTTCAGGAACACCCTCATAAAAACCTTCTACAGCGATTTTTCCTGTGTCATCATGAAGGCTGTCCATTAGAGAAACAAGGGCGTGAATCGAGTTGGGTACAGCTCCCCCGTAGGAGCCGGAATGTAAGTCAGTGTTTGCTGTGCTTACTTTCACCTCCATAGCAAGGGCTCCGCGAAGCGAAGTGCAGATAGCCGGCTGTCCTTTTTCAATAAAGGTTGTATCGCTGATGACGACAGCATCTGCAGCCAGCTTTTCTTCATGATTCCTTATAAAAGGAGAAAGGTTAGGGCTCGCGACTTCCTCTTCTCCCTCGATACAAAACTTGACATTAACCGGGAGCGTGCCGTTTTCTTTCATGAGAAGCTCCATCGCTTTAATATGAAGGAACAATTGCCCCTTATCATCCGTTGCTCCGCGGGCATAAATTTTCCCATCACGGACCACTGGCTCAAACGGCGGAGTCTCCCACAATCCAAGAGGGTCTTCGGGCTGGACATCGTAATGACCGTAAATAAGGACTGTAGGCTTGTTCTCCGCATGGAGCCAGTCCCCATATACAATAGGATGACCTTTGGTCTGAATAACCTCTACATTATCCATACCGGCTTTCTTTAGAGATTCAGCTACCCAATCGGCTCCCCTATTTACATCTTCTTTACGGTCAGGTAAGGAAGATATGCTCGGGATCTTTAAGAAATCTTTTAGTTCCTCTATAAATGAATCCTTATGTAATTCCACCTGTTCTCTCACGATAAAAACCCTCCTTAAGATTATACGTATTAGTATAACGAAAAACTCACCTTAAGAAAGGTGAGTTTGATGAATAAATAATTAAATTATAGCAATGAAATGATAAAACCAATAACCACAATAAGACCAATAATCATTAGAATCGTACGTAACATGGAAACACCTCTTCACTTTAGGATTATGTATATAACTATTCCTTATTTTGGACAAGTTAAAACAATCCATTCTACTTATTTTTATTATAGTAAAAAAAGACTGACCCAGCGGGGTCAGTCTTTTATATCTCCTTCTTATATCACCTGGCGGTCCCAGTGACGATGGGCCGCTACTGCTTCGGTGAATTTGCTTACAAATTCAACACCATTTTCTTCTGCCACAACGCCTGGTTCCTCTAACAATTCATTATCCTGCAATAGCTGGATTCCTTCATGCGTAGCACCAATTGGCTTGAAGTGTGTGAAGGCTTCGTTTAGATAATAAGATACTTTCTTCCTGAATGCCTTACTCTGCTCGCCGCCTCCTGCAACATAAACAGCATCCACCAGTACAGGATCAACTGTTGTAAACGTGTGGTCAACGGTTAGTTCCGTACCATCTGTGCCTTTCAAAGTACCCTGATGGGTGCTGATCACAACAGGAGAAATACCCTTATCGGTTAGTCCTTCTAGTACGTTCGTCACCTCCGTGCCAGCAAAGTTATCAGATACAATAACACCCACTACGCGTGTATCCGGTTTAAATACTGTATTTTGCTGACTTAGCGCTGGAGAAGATTTAGTTACATCGGACCCGCCATGTTCTGGTGGGGTGATTCCGATATTTTTGGCAACTTCTTGAACCAGATCAAGACTGACGTTTGAGAACATTTCAATCACTTGCTTTCTAACGGAATCACTTTCAAGTTTACCCAGTTCGAAACTGAAGGCTTGAATTAAATGCCCTTTCTCTGGTTCGCTCATACTATTCCAGAAAAGAGTTGCTTGAGAGAAGTGATCTTTAAAGCTGACACTTCTTGCGCGAATTTTGCGCCCTTCTACCTTCTCATGGTAATGCTCATAACCGCCTTCTTCTGGAGCTGCAGGCTCCGGCGTGTTTTGAGCCAGAGAGTTCTTGTGATAGCTGACCTGCCCTGTATTAATCGTCTGGCGGCCATATCCGTCTCTCTGATTATTAAAGAATGGGCAAACTGGACGGTTAATTGGAAGCTCATGGAAGTTTGGTCCTCCGAGTCGAATTAACTGAGTATCCGTATAGGAGAATAAACGGCCTTGCAGCAGGGGATCATTCGTGAAGTCAATGCCTGGTACGACATGACCTGGATGGAATGCCACCTGTTCCGTCTCAGCAAAAACATTATCGACGTTACGGTTTAATGTTAATTTACCGACGATTTCTACCGGTACATCTTCTTCCGGCCAAAGCTTCGTCGGATCGAGAACATCAAATTCGAATTTATCCTCATCTTCTTCTGGAATGACCTGTATCCCTAGTTCATATTCCGGGTAATCTCCATTTTCGATGGAACTGTACAGGTCTCCGCGATGGAAGTCTGCGTCTTTACCGGAAATCTTTTGGGCTTCGTCCCATACTAAGGAGTGAGTACCCAGCACCGGTTTCCAGTGGAATTTAACGAAATGAGATTTACCTTCCGCGTTAACCAAACGGAACGTATGTACTCCGAATCCTTCCATCATACGGAAGCTTCTAGGAATGGCACGATCAGACATGGCCCACATTACCATATGAGCGGATTCCTGATTGTTCGCTATGAAATCCCAGAATGTGTCATGAGCCGATGCTGCCTGAGGCATTTCATTATGGGGCTCAGGTTTTAAAGCGTGAACTAGATCAGGGAATTTAATGGCGTCCTGAATGAAAAATACAGGGATATTGTTACCCACTAGATCGTAGTTTCCTTCTTCCGTATAGAATTTAGTAGCGAAACCGCGAGCATCGCGTACCGTTTCAGAAGAACCGCGATTACCAGCTACTGTAGAAAATCTGGTGAATACAGGGGTTTTCTTAGATGTATCCGTTAGGAAATCTGCTTTTGTATATTTTTCAAGAGATTTATAGAGTTCAAACTCACCATGGGCGGCGAATCCTCTTGCGTGCACAACACGTTCTGGAATACGCTCGTGGTCAAAGTGTGTCATCTTTTCACGGAAGTGGAAATCTTCCATCAATGTTGGACCACGTTCTCCAGCTTTCAAAGAGAACTCGTCCTCTGACATTTTGAGACCCTGGTTTGTCGTAAGGTGCTTACCTGAATCGTCTCTGCGATAGTGCTCCAGCTGTTCGTCTTTACTTTGCTTATCTACCTTTTTCTTATCACTCATTAAGGTTCCTCCTTAAAATGATTATAAAAAAACATTTCTTATAAACTCCACATAACTAGTACCCCATCATCCGTCTGTTAAAACTTTCAAACTGAGATATTTTCTTCAATAAAGTCAATACACACAATGGCAGCGTTGTTATAAAAGGGTTATAGTATAGGGCCCGATTGTGGAAGACTCAAGTTCGAGATAATTTGAGTCCGTTTCGATATGAGGAGGGGGCTGGTGAGGAAATAACTCACTTTCCTATGGGGGAACGGTGAGCTTCCTCGCTCGTTTCACTCCCTGCGAATCTCACCTAGTTCCTTCTCCCATGGGAGTCTCGTCATTTCCCCACCAACCCAGCCGAGTAAGAATAACGGACGCTTTTATAAAAGAGAATGCTCTCCTTTTTAATCGGTCCTAAATGCTTTTATGACAGGCTATTTCAAACCGTTATAGCATAAAAATAGCTTCATGATCACATGCTTTTTTCTCATCAACTCTCGATGTCTTAGATGGTTTCGAGTTTCTGATTCGGCTAGGTCCGGAGGGGGATGATGAAGACTCCTGTGGGATAAACATGATCGGTGAGACCCCGGAGAGCTTTAGCTCGAGGAGGCTCAGCACATGCCCGCGGAAAGCGAAATCGTCCTCCGGAGGACCTTCCTCACAACCCAATACCTCGAAACTGAGTCTTCAAGTATTGGGAGCTTATCTGTGAAATATATATTTTGATTTATAAGATCCTTCTAAAAAAAAGAGATGCCTCTATGGTAAAGAGACATCTCTGATCATTTTAAAGTTATGGCAGTTGAGTGGAGCCCATCATAAATCGATCGCACTCACGCGCAACCTCGCGTCCTTCATTAATGGCCCAAACGATCAAACTCTGTCCGCGGCGCATATCACCGGCAGCAAATACACCTTCCACGTTGGTCGTGTACTTACCGTACTGAGCAGCTACGTTCGTTCTAACCGTCGTTTCGATTCCCAGCTTCTCAATCAAGTCCTGTTCTGGACCACTGAATCCAATGGCAAGCAAAACAAGATCGGCTGGCCAGACTTTTTCTGTGCCAGGTATTTCTGTCCTTACTTTATTGCCGTCATCGTCAAAGGACAAAGCCACATCGATGGTGTGAACCTCTTTTATTCTATTATTCTCATCCCCGACGAATTTCTTTGTCATTACGGCATAAGCACGCGGGTCATCACCGAATTTGGCTTCCGCTTCTTTTTGTCCATAACCTACTGTATGAATAATCGGATATTGAGGCCATGGGTTTACTTCGTTATCACGTTCTGACCCTTTTTTATCATAAATATCAAATTGGGTCAGAGTCTTGCATTCATGTCTGACGGAAGTAGAGATACAGTCTGTCCCTGTATCGCCACCGCCGATAACGATCACATTTTTATCTTTCGCACTAATGTAATTTTTATCTTCGTGGTTTGAATCCAGCAGACTCTTTGTATTTGCATAAAGGAAGTCCATAGCATAATGGATGCCTTTCAACCCGCGGCCATCCACTTCCAGATTCCTCGGAGTAGTTGCTCCGCCACATAGGATTACGGAATCATACTCTTCATTAAGACGGGACACCGGGTAGTCTCTTCCTACTTCTGTGTTCGTTTGAAAACGAATCCCTTCCTGTTTCAGGATGTTTACTCTTCGCTCCACGATTTCGTAAGGAAGCTTCATTTCAGGAATGCCATAAGTTAACAGTCCGCCTACACGGTCGCTACGTTCAAATACAGTAACCCAGTGCCCTGCCTTGTTAAGCTGGGCTGCTGCGGCCATACCTGCAGGGCCGGAACCTACAACAGCCACGCTTTTTCCTGTTCGTTTTTCTGGCGGCTCTGGTACTACCCAGCCTTCAGCAAATCCTTTTTCAATAATCGAACGCTCGACGGATCGAATAGCTACAGGTGGTTCATTTATACCCAGCACACAGGCCCCTTCACATGGAGCCGGGCAGGCGAATCCCGTAAATTCAGGGAAGTTGTTCATTTCATGCTCTTTCTTTAAAGCTTCTTTCCACTGGCCTCTGTAGACGAGATCGTTCCATTCAGGAATTAGATGATAAACCGGACAACCGGTGGTCATCCCTTTGATTTCCATCCCTGAATGACAAGTAGGTACGCCGCAATCCATGCAGCGCGCCCCTTGTTTTTGTGCTTCCTCGTCTGACATGGGTAAAGTATAATCTTCCCAATCTTTCGTTCTAGTTGCCGGATCACGCTCAGGTATCGACTGACGCTCATATTCCATGAATCCAGTAGACTTTCCCATCAGATCTCCCCCTCTGTTGTTATTTTACTGTTTCTACTGGCTTATTACTTTCTTCAAATGCGGTCATTTCAGCATCAAATTTCTCCATGCCTTCTTCTCTTAAACTTTGGATACGTTCTTGCATAGCAAGATAATCCGTCGGTATGACACGCACAAACTTGGAAACGAAGGCATCCCAATTATTCAAAATCCGCTGGGCATTTGTGCTATTGGTATAAGACATATGCTTCTCGATCATTTCATAGAGCTCTTGAATTTCCTTAGAGTCCGTCAGTTTTTGAGTATGAACGAGTTCGTGGTTGCATTTTGTCTCAAAAACTTCTTCGGTTTCGTCCAGCACGTAAGCGACTCCACCAGACATTCCGGCGGCGAAGTTGCGGCCCGTTCCCCCAAGAACGACCACTTTTCCACCAGTCATGTACTCACATGCATGGTCTCCTACTCCTTCAACGACTACTTCTGCTCCACTATTCCGCACGCAGAAACGCTCACCTGCAAGTCCATTTATATAGGCTTCTCCACCAGAAGCTCCATAGAATGAAACGTTCCCGATAATCGTGTTTTCTTCTGGAACGAAAGTAGATCTAGGAGATGGATGTACAATGATCTTACCTCCGGACAGTCCTTTTCCGACGTAATCATTGGCGTCCCCGACGAGTCTAAGCGTCATTCCTTTCGGGATAAAAGCACCGAAGCTCTGGCCGGCTGAGCCCTTAAAGGTCAGACGGATGGTGTCTTCCGGAAGACCTTCCGCTCCATATTTGCGGGTGATTTCACTTCCCAATATGGTTCCGGTAACCCGGTGAATATTTCGAATGGAACCTGTTCCTTCAACAGGCTCACCTGTTTCAATCGCTTTTTTACAAAGTGGAATCAGTTCTTCCACGTCGAGTGTTTTCTCAAGACCGTGGTCCTGTTTTCTAATCGCATAGCGTCCATAGTTATCAGGTACAACAGGCTGATAAAGAAGTGCTGATAAGTCGACACCTTTAGCTTTCCAGTGGTCAATCGCTTCGTTCGCCTGCAGCACATCGGTACGACCGATCATTTCATTAATCGTACGGAAACCAAGCTCCGCCATTAATTCTCTTGCTTCTTGCGCGATAAAACGCATGAAGTTCTCCAGGTGATCCGCTTCACCCGTGAATTTCTTCCGGAGCTCAGGATCCTGTGTCGCCACTCCTACTGGACATGTGTTCAGGTGGCATACACGCATCATGACGCAGCCTAATACGACAAGCGGGGCTGTAGAGAATCCATATTCTTCAGCTCCAAGCAAGGTCGCAACGACTACATCGCGCCCTGTCATCATTTTCCCGTCCGTTTCCACGACAATCCGGTCACGGAGACGGTCCAGTACAAGGGTCTGGTGCGTTTCGGCAAGGCCGATTTCCCACGGGAGACCTGTATGTTTAATACTTGTTCGCGGAGCCGCTCCGGTTCCCCCGTCATAGCCGCTGATTAGAACCAGGTCCGCCCGGCCTTTAGCAACACCGGCTGCAATCGTACCTACACCAACCGCTGAAACAAGCTTCACACTTACGCGTGCTTTAGGGTTCGCGTTCTTCAAATTGTAGATCAATTCTGCAAGGTCCTCGATTGAATAAATGTCATGGTGCGGCGGAGGTGAGATCAACTCAACACCAGGTGTAGATCCGCGTACTTCTGCAATCCACGGATACACTTTTTTACCAGGAAGGTGTCCGCCTTCTCCCGGTTTTGCACCTTGAGCTATTTTTATTTGAATTTCATCTGCGTTAACTAAATAGTGACTCGTTACTCCGAAGCGTCCGGAAGCTACCTGCTTGATGGAGCTTCGGCGGGTGTCACCGTTATCGTCAGGAGTAAAACGATCCGGATCTTCTCCGCCCTCTCCCGTGTTACTGCTTCCGCCGACACGGTTCATAGCGATGGCTAACGCCTCATGCGCCTCCTGACTGATCGAACCATAAGACATGGCACCTGTTTTGAAACGGCTGCAAATATCTTCTACAGATTCAACTTCCTCAATTGGCACCGATGGACGACTCTTAAAGGACAACAAGCCTCGAAGTGACTGAAGATTATTCTTCTCATCTGTCAGCATGTTGGAATATTGTTTGAAAAGATCATAGTCATTGCTTCGGCAAGCGTGCTGGAGTGTAGCAATCGTCTGCGGATTATACTGATGATCCTCTCCGTTTTCACGGTACTGGAATTCATCTCCCGCTTCTAACTTACGGTTGCCTCCACGATTTTCTGTATAAGCTTTCTCATGTCTCATTAATACTTCTTTTTCAATAATATCCAACCCAATTCCGCCAAGACGGGACGCTGTACGCGTAAAGTATTTATCGACTACATCCTTTTGGATACCGACAGCTTCGAAAATTTGAGCACCGCGGTAACTTTGAATCGTGGATATACCCATTTTCGAAAGGACTTTAATAATTCCGTCTGTTGCGGATTTAACGTATGTTTGTACCGCAGCTTCATAGGAGTCTACCTGTATATCACCGCGGTCTACAAGGTCGCGGATGGTGTCATAGGCCAAATAAGGATTGATCCCTTCAGCTCCATAGCCTAATAAAGCGGCATGGTGGTGAACTTCTCTAGGTTCCCCGGATTCGATTAACAGACTGACTTTCGTCCTCGTTCCTTGACGGATTAAGTGATGGTGAAGACCGGACACAGCTAAAAGAGCAGGAATAGCGGCTTCCCCTGCATTAACGCCTCTGTCAGACAGGATGAGGAGAGTCGTCCCTTCTTCTACAGCTTGATCAGCCTCTTCAAACAAACGATCCAGGGCCCGCTCCATCTTGTTTTCTTTTGCTTCAAATAAGATGGATAAAGTGCGAGCTTCAAATCCTTTTAATGACTGCTGACGCAGCTGTTCCAGTTGACGGTTCGTTAACACGGGAGTTTCCAGCCTGATCTGGCGGCAGCTGTCCGGTTTCGGTTCTACTAAATTCCCTTCAGCTCCGATCGTGGTTTCTACCATTGTAATTAATTTCTCACGAATGGCGTCAATCGGCGGGTTGGTCACCTGTGCAAACAGTTGTTTAAAATAGCTGTATAACAGCTGTGGTTTTTTAGATAGAACAGCAAGCGGGGAGTCATATCCCATAGAACCTACAGGATCCTTCTGACTGGATACTAAAGGAACAATAATTTTATTTAATTCTTCTGTTGTGTATCCAAAAGCGAGCTGCTGATCGATTAATGGATTTACTGGACGGTGCTCTTCCGTTGGTTCCGGTAAATCTTCCAAATCATACTTATGGTTGTCAATCCAATCCTGATAAGGATGTTCCCTGGCAGTTTGGAGTTTGATTTCTTCATCCGGAATAATTTTGCCTTCTTCTAAGTCCACGAGGAGCATCTTTCCTGGGTGGAGACGATCTTTATACAAAATATCGTCCGCAAAGATATCCAGAGCCCCTACCTCTGAACCAAGCACAATCATTCCGTCTTTTGTGACGTAGTATCTTGCCGGTCTTAAACCATTCCGGTCCAAACAAGCACCAATTTGCTTTCCATTGGTGTAAGCAAGGGCTGCCGGGCCGTCCCATGGCTCCATTAACGTACTATGGTATTCATAAAAGCTCTTCTTATCTTCATGGATGGTATCGTCATTTGCCCATGGCTCAGGAACCATCATCATGGCTGTATGAGCAAGGGAGCGTCCTGATAAATAAAGAAATTCAAAAGCATTATCAAACATAGAAGAGTCACTGCCCTCTGAGTCAATGATCGGCAGAATCTTCTGGAGGTCCTCTTCACTGAAATACTCAGAACTGCAAAGCTCCTGACGAGCTCTCATCCAGTTAACGTTACCTCTTAATGTATTAAACTCCCCGTTGTGAATGGTAAATCGGTTCGGGTGTGAACGTTTCCAACTCGGGAATGTATTCGTACTAAAACGGGAATGGACTAAAGCCAGAGCCGTTTTAAAGTCGGGGTGGTTCAAATCTATATAGAAGGAATCCAACTGTTCTGGAATCAGCATCCCTTTATAAACAATCGTATTGGAAGACAGACTGCTCATATAGAAATCGTCGTAGCCTTCTTTACCAGCTATCTCAATTTCCGCACGCTTTCTAATAATGTACAAGCGGCGCTCCAGGTCCATTTGCGTCTTGATATTTTCTGAAGGCGCAACAAATCCCTGGCGGATGAATGGTTTCGTCTTCTTAGCATCGTCCCCCACAAATGAATCATTGATTGGTACAGTACGCCAGCCTAAGAAGGTTTGTCCTTCCTCTTCCACAATTCTTTCGAAGATGCGCTTGCATTCCATTCGAGTATCGTGATCTTCTGGAAGGAAGAACATCCCAATTCCATACTCTCCCGGTTCCGGTAGTTCAATATCTTCTTTCTCACACTGCTTTTTAAAGAAGTAATGAGGGATCTGGGTTAGAATTCCCGCTCCATCACCAGTACTGATATCAGCGGATTGTCCTCCGCGGTGTTCCAGGTTACAAAGTATAGTAATCGCATTTTCAACAATGCTGTGACTTTTCGTTCCATCAATATTCGCAATCATGCCTATGCCACAAGCTTCATGTTCATTCTCAGGATGATAAAGGCCCTGCGGTACAGGGTAGCCGTTTTTTTGCATATTCATTCCCCCTAGCGGACTTATTCTTGTAGGTCAAAAGTAGAAATTAAAAAATTCTGTCTTTTTAGTTTCTTACAAGTATATCATGAAAAATTAGATGATTCACGCTTTCGTGACAGTATTTGCGTATATTTTCACAAAAATGAAACCATTCAAAATATGCTTGAACACATTCATTTAGATAGTGTAAGCGCAATCATAAACCTTTGTATTTCTTGAAAAATTTTCTTAATTTTTTTACGATCATCACCTTTTTATTGTCTTATTGAACAAGAATTTTGTATATATACACCTCTCACCGGATGAATATACACTTTAAAAAATAAAGGAGTTTCACGATGTTTTTTCGAAAGCAGTAAAAAGAGAAAGGAGACGTTACAATGAGCCAGCTGAGAATAAGAGATTTTGGAATTGATATAGGAACACTAAGTACCGGAAGACGTAACGCCATCACGGATGTAGAAGGAGTCCGGGTAGGACATTGCACATTAAGTGAAGGAAGTACTCAAACAGGAGTTACAGCCATCCTGCCGCATGAGGGGAATATTTTTAAAGAAAAATTGATAGCATCCAACTACATTATCAACGGGTTCGGAAAAACGATGGGAACGGTTCAAATGAATGAATTAGGGACCCTGGAAACTCCGATTCTTCTGACTAGTACATTGGGTATAGGGACGGCCTCAGAGGCATTGATTGAATACATGCTCGAACGAAACCCCGAGATTGGGCGATCGACGGGAAGTGTGAACCCTGTGGTGGGAGAATGCAATGACATGATCTTAAATGATATTAGAGACCTATCCATAGAAAAGGAGCATGTGATCCAGGCACTGGAAGATGCATCCTTCGAATTTCCTGAAGGAAGCGTGGGAGCCGGAAGAGGCATGGTTTGTTATTCCTTAAAAGGAGGTGTGGGTTCTTCTTCCCGTCTGGTTGAACTCCATCACGGCACCTACACGATCGGGGTCCTCGTTCTCACTAACTTTGGACGTATGGGTGATCTGCTAGTGAATGGCAAGCCTGTAGGGGAGCAGTTGAGCCGGCATGTCGAAGTTTCAAATGAGGCTGACAAAGGCTCGGTGATGGTGGTGGTGGCTACGGATCTTCCTGTTTCTGAAAGGCAATTATATCGTATTATTAAACGTTCGGTCACCGGTCTCTCACGTACAGGATCCCTGATTACGACTGAGGAGGCTTGCCAGTTCCCCCGCAGGAAAGCGAGTTGTTTCCGCAGCCAGCCCCTCTCTATATCAGCAACTGACCTAAGATATCTCGAAATCGAGTCTTCAACTACTCGGCCCCTATTGTTTAATAAGCTTCTTACGTACTAACAACATTAAAATTAACAAGACCAGCAAAAAAGACCAGTTCCTTTGAGTGGACTGGTCTTTTTTGTTTATGCAGCTTTGCGGTTGTGATCATCACGACGACGGTGATAAATCACATTAATTTCAGCACCGACCATTAAGATAATACCGGTTAAGAAGAACCACAGCATTAAAATAATGATACCTCCGAGACTTCCATACGTAGCTGAATAGTTGGCGAAATTACTAACATAGAAAGAAAACGCAAGAGAGATAATCTGCCATAAAGCAGCCGTAATAATGGCTCCAGGAAGAATATGCTTAAATGGTATGTTTTTGTTCGGGGCAAAATGATATAAAGCCATTAAAATTGCTCCAATAACTAATACACTAATCACCCATCTCAATAATTGAAAGATAATAACCGTCTGGCTTGGCAGGTTAAATGTATTATTCATAAAGTTGATTAACACATCGCCAAAAACAGGAAGAACGAGCGCAACTACAATGGCTAAAATCATACCAAGCGTTAATACGATGGATAACAACCTTACTTTAATAAAAGAACGAGTTTCTTCTACATTGTAAGCCTGGTTAGCCGACTGGATAAACGCATTTACTCCATTGGAAGCCGACCACAACGTACCGAGAATACCAACCGTTAAGAGCCCGCCTTTAGGCTGCTCGACAATACTGATAATATTTTCACGAAATACTTCTGCCGTGTCACTAGGAATAACCTTACCAAGAGCATTAATGGCGGTTTCTGCTTCTATGTTCATATAAGGAAGAATCGAGAGCAGTAAAATAATCATAGGAACTATAGCAAGTAAGTAATAATAGGCCTGGGCAGCACCCAATATCGGAATATTATCTTTTTGAAACTCATGGACGAGTTCTTTTACGTAACTGACTAACTTTTTCATAAAAAAATAACCCTCCTGTCTAACCATCCTTTTAGTATCCTTTCCCCTTTCTGGAAGATTATTAACCTTATAAATTCAGGATAAGGGTGAAAATGGAAGATTAGAAGAAGGATTTACTCTTTCCTTTTGGAAGAAGACAGAATTCCCATCGCTTCTCGGTATTTAGCTACCGTTCTCCTGGAAATCATGATCTCACTATCGTTTTTAAGTTGATCAGCCAATTTCTGATCAGACACCGGCCGTTTTTTATCTTCTTCATCAATAAGACCTTTTATGAGTGATTTAACGTGACTTGCCGACACCGTATCTTCTTGATCTTTGCTAAGCGCAGAACTAAAGAAAAATTTAAGCTCGTACACGCCTAGTGGTGTTTGAATCGCTTTATTAGCTACGGCACGGCTCACGGTTGACTCGTGCATGTTAATTTTCTCTGCGACTTCCTTAAGTGTCATGGGCCGTAGAGATCCGCCCTCTAAAAAAGTGGTCTGTTTTTCAATAATGACTTCGGCCACTTTCAGGATGGTTTCCTTTCTTTGCTCCAAACTTCTGATCAGCCAGGATGCTTGTTTATAACAATTATCTACATAAGGTTGAGCCTGGGGGGAACCAACGGATAAATCCGCAATGGAAGGATCCATTCTGACCGAAGAGGCAATTGATGGGATGTAGGTCAGTTTA
This sequence comes from Halobacillus sp. B29, assembly GCF_052246755.1. Classification (NCBI taxonomy): domain Bacteria; kingdom Bacillati; phylum Bacillota; class Bacilli; order Caryophanales; family Bacillaceae; genus Halobacillus; species Halobacillus sp. B29. Next base: position 209,973 of record NZ_JBQQCM010000007.1, on the reverse strand, counting down.
AACGCCCCCTGCTCTTTCTTTACCATTAAATCCGGAGTTAAATAGGAGGTTGTCTCTCCATAAATTCCGGTTAATGGATGGGGCTGCAGCGTTTTTAGTACAGCAAAAACACTCTGGATCCGACCGGTAGAAACACCGGCTTGTTTCGCAATCTTGCTCCACCGCCTCTCAGCCAGGTCGTTCAGATGATTGGAAACGACGTCATACATCCACTGGTCTTCCGGGTACTTCTTGTTTAATTGGTAGAGGAGATATTCCTGCATCGTAAAGCATCCTAAACCACAGGGTTCTAACTTCTTGATAAGCTGAAGAGCCTGCTCTATTTTCTCCTTGGAAAAGGATAGATGGCCTGCAATTTCTTCAATTGTTATTCGAAGATAGCCTTGTTCATCTAAATTGAGCAGTAAGAAACGGCTGATTTCTTTTAAATCTTCTTCTACCTCCAGCCAGTTAACTTGATCTACCAGCTTTTCTCTCCACCCTTTTTCGTAGGCAGCAAAGTATTCCACCGGATTAGAAGGCATCGTTTTATTGATTTTACTACCTGTACTGTTTGGGGCTGCCGGTACTTCATCTATAGTAAGAACGGGGTTTTCTAAAGCCTGCTCCTCTAAATATTCCCACAAATCGGTGGTAGAGTACTGCAGTAAGGAAATGGCTTGACGTATCTCGGGGGTCATTACTAATCCAACGGTCTGAGTCTGGGTCAAATTAAGGTTCACACCAATATCCTCCTCGATATGATAACGCTTTCAAGTTTATAAGTCTTTCTTTTTATATTGCAGGAAATTACAAGAATTTTCAAGAAGGGACAAGACAAATAAAGATCGATAGTCTGTAAAGTGCCAGTTTGATTATTTAATAAACATTCGCGATTTTGTAAGGATCGGTTTCGGCCATGCACGAATGCAGGGTCGTTCTGCATTGCCACAGGACATGGTATTACTAGTTGAATTTTTACCCCTCAGAGCTTTCCCCTTCTTTAGTAACATCAGCAACGACGTTTAACATAGCCAAATAAAAAAGCCGGTACATGGGTACCGGCAAAAAATAATTCTTTACAAATGTTCCACGTGAAACAATTCATTAAAGAACGTGGGAAGCTAACGTTTTCTGTACATCTTCAATCGGGCTGTTCTTTTTGAAAAGCTTCCCGATCGGTTCACTAGATCCTGAAATCCAAATTTTCAATTCTGAATCTAAGTCAAAACTTCCAGCCGTTTCTACGCTGAAGTGCGTAATACTTTTATAAGGGATGGAGTGGTATTCTACTTTCTTTCCTGTCATTCCCTGCTTATCTACGAGCAGCAAGCGTCTATCAGTAAAAACAAATAAGTCCCGAAGTACTTTAAAGCCGCTTTCAATTTCTTCATAGTCTACTAGAATATCATCCAGCTGTTCTTCCAGCTTTTCAATATTCGCTTCACTCGCATTTCCCATTAATTCATCGAAAAAACCCATCGTATATACTCCTCTCTTACTGCATAAATCTCAGCAGAATACATTCGCTGGGATTTAATTCAATAGAAAGATTTCCTTTCTTTGAACTGAAGATGCGCTTTTTATTTTGCAGAGCCTGCCATTTTCCTTTTCGGATCGGAATATGGGCGGTTCGCTTCTCTGTAATATTACGGTTAAATAGATAGACCATATGTTCATCATGCGCCTCATGTCCAAAAGCATCTACTCCATTGTCAATCCATCTTTCAAAGCCGAATAGATCTTCATGCAGATCATGCGGTTTCCAGTGACCGGTCCGCAGCACAGGGTGTTCTTTGCGCCATTTTCCAATTTGTTTATACCATTTCAGCAAATCCCGCTCCTCGTTGCCCCATGGATAGGGCTTACGGTTATCCGGGTCAGCTCCCCCGTCAACTCCAGCTTCATCTCCGTAATAGAGGGAAGGAATTCCGGGAAATGTATACAGCCATAAGCTCAGGCCTTTTACCTGCGCCCGGTTAATGTTTACCCGGTGCTCCTCATCCATATCGTCCGGCAGGTAGTCGTGCAGCATCGTGATAATACGCTCCACATCATGACTCGAGAGCATGTTCATTAACGCGTAAAAATATTGCTGTGGATAGTGTTCATTGAGTGTGGTCAGCCGACGGTTCACAAAGAACGCATCTACATCGCCTTTCATAAAGTCGAGCATAATTCTTCGAAGTGGGTAGTTCATCACCGAGTCAAGTACGCCACCAAGAAAATAATCTCTGCGGTTTCCATACGAACTTTTATTCGAAGCGTCTTCCCATACTTCCCCTAGAAGAACGCTTGATTTGTCCTCTTTTTTCAATTGCTGGTAAAGCTTCTTAATCAGATCGTCCGTCAGCTCATCGGCGACGTCCAGACGCCAGTGCTTTACCCCTGACCTTTGCCACGACTGGATGACACTGTTTTCATCATCGACTAAAAAGCGTTGGTAGTCTTCATTTTCTTTATTGAGCGTTGGAAGTGTTCCTACTCCCCACCAGGCGTCATAGTCATCTGGATAGTGATGGAACGTGTACCAGGTATAATACGGAGATTCCTTAGATTGATAGGCTCCTAAAGAGTCATATTGATTTTCCCTATTAAAATAAATACTGTTACTGCCTGTATGGCTGAAAACACCGTCGAGCATGATTTCGATGCCCCGGTCAGCGGCTTCCTTAATTAACTGCTCAAATTCCTCTTTGGTTCCGAGCAGGCGATCAATTTTATGATAATCACCGGTGTCATACCGGTGGTTACTTTCAGCTTCAAAGATCGGATTTAAATAGATAACGGTAACTCCAAGAGAAGCAATATAGTCTAACTTTTCCTGAATTCCCTGCAAGTTGCCTCCGAAAAAGTCCCAGCGTACAACCTCTCCTCGTTCATTTCGAATATAGAAAGGATCATTTTCCCAATGAGCATGAATTAAGCTTGTTTTGGGAGCCTTTTTGGAATCTATTTCTCCTCCCGCAAAGAATCGGTCCGGGAAGATTTGGTACATCGTGGCGTTTTTCCACCAGTCAGGTGTCTCGTACTCGGGATTGTAAACCGTAATCTGCCAGGAAGGCGGAACATGGTCATATATGGTTCCTTCTCCGCTTTCAAAGATATTCTCACGACCGTAAAACAAGGTATGGTCCGTCAGTATAATTTCGAAAAAGTACCAGATTAACTGAGGTTCATCCGGCATCGTAATCGACGTTTCATACGAATCGAACTGATGCTCCTCGCTGTACAGATCCATCTTTTTCGTTTTTTCTGTATCGGTTTTATCAAGAATGTAATGAAGAATAACATGAGACACTTCAAACCGATTGTGAATATCAATGGATAATGATACTTTGGAACCTTTTGGTGCAGCACCAAAAGGTTCTCTATAGACTAAGTCAAAACTATTATGATAGATGTCCTTGTGTTTCACATAAATTCCCCCTAAGACCTCACTTTAACATTCGTGTGCGCTGGATCTGCCAAATATCAGTTGCGTACTCCTGGATCGTTCGATCACTGGAGAACTTTCCGGATTTCGCAATGTTGATTAGACTCTTCTTGTTCCATTCCCGCTGATTCAGAAAATCCCGGCTCACTTTTTGTTGAGTAAAGAGATAGCTGGCAAAATCTTTTAGTACAAAGAACTCATCGTTGTAGGTAAGCAGTGCGTCATAGATTTCCTGGAAGTCGGTTTCTCCCTTTGAAAAAGGACTATAGTGCACCAGCTGGTCTAAGGTGTGTCTTACTCTTGAGTCATTTTCATAAATTTCTCTAGAGGAATAGCTTCCATTACGGTAATACTCTAATACTTCTTCTGAACTCATTCCGAATGTATAGATATTATCGTCTCCGACCAGATCATGGATTTCCACATTCGCTCCATCCATGGTTCCAACCGTTAACGCTCCGTTCATCATGAACTTCATGTTTCCTGTTCCGGAAGCTTCCTTACTGGCCGTTGAAATTTGTTCACTCACATTACTGGCTGGAATGACGCGCTCAGCAATCGATACGGAATAGTTAGGTAAAAAGACTACTTTAATTTTATCTTTCACGTCACGGTCATTGTTGACGACATGCGCGATTCGATTAATCAGCTGAATCACCTTTTTAGCAAAATGGTAGCTCGAGGCTGCCTTAGCCCCAAAGAAAAAGGTTCTAGGTACAATATCCAACGTAGGATCGTATTTAATCTCATTGTACAAATGCATAATGTGGAGTGCGTTCAGCAGCTGGCGTTTATAGCCATGAAGCCTTTTAATGTGGACGTCAAATATCGAGGCGGGATCTACGGCGATCCCCTGAGTCTCTTGAACCCAGTCAACTAGTTTTTGTTTATTTTCCTGTTTAATATCATGTAAACGATCTAAGAATGAGTGATCTTCCTGTTTATTCAACAGATCTTCTAATCGTTTAGGCTGCTCCATCCAGCTGTCGCCAATGGCTTCCGTGATGGCAGAACTCAAAGGTTTATTGGCGTGCATCAGCCATCTTCTGTGAGTGATGCCGTTCGTCTTATTATTGAAGCGTTCAGGAAAGGTGTCATAAAACCGCTTCATTTCCCGTTTCTTTAAAATTTCTGTGTGGAGTTTCGCTACTCCGTTGACACTATGACTGCCCACAATAGATAAATGAGCCATTTTCACTTGCCCGTCAGCCACGATGGCAAGATCAGCAATCCTGTCAAAATCTCCAGGGTACGTACGCCATAGATCCTGGCAAAAACGCTCATTAATCTCATCGATAATCATAAAAATGCGGGGAAGGAGAGAGCGGACCATATCTACAGGCCATGCCTCCAGGGCTTCACTGAGTGTTGTATGGTTCGTATAAGAAACTGATGATTGCGTAAGATCCCAGGCTTCTTCCCACCCTAAACCTTTTTCATCCATTAAGATGCGCATTAATTCAGGAATGACAAGGGCAGGATGTGTATCGTTGATATGAAGAGCAGCTTTATCTGGGAAAGATGTCCAAGGCAGATCCAGACGTTCAAACGAGCGTATGACAGACTGAACCCCTGCAGACACCAGGAAGTATTCCTGCTTCAGTCGCAGTCTCTTTCCTTCATCCGTCGAATCGTCCGGGTACAGGAAGGAAGAAATAGACTCAAGCTCCCGTTTATAGTCTAAAAAGGAAGCAGAATTATTTTCGATTTCGGCTTTTCTTAACGTGTTCTCCACGATTGGCTCGGCCGACCATAGTCGCAGCGTATTAACTGTATCATTGTTATAGCCTGCGATCGGAACATCATAAGGTACCGCCTGAACCTGTTCATAATTTTTATATTCAAAGTGAAGAGGACCCGATTCATTTTTTACCGCTTCCACGTTACCGCCAAACCGGACTTCCACCGCTTCTTCAGGGCGACGGACTTCCCATATAAAATCCTGGGACAGCCAGTGATCTGGAAGTTCAACCTGCTGGCCGTCAATAATATGCTGCTCGAACATTCCATATCTGTACCGGATCCCATATCCATGACCAGCTAATTCCATGGAGGCCAGTGAATCTAAGAAGCAAGCTGCCAACCGGCCTAATCCGCCATTTCCAAGCCCCGCATCATGTTCCTTCTCCTCAAGACTGGTCAGATTCAGACCTAAATCGTCGAGTCCTTCTTCTACGAGAGATAACATCTTCAGATTAAGTAAATTATTTCCGAGCAGACGCCCCATTAAAAACTCCATAGAAAAGTAATAGACCTGCTTATTCTTATTGGTCCTGTAATCCTCATTCGTTTTAACCCAATTTCTACTGATTCTTTCCTGAACTAATGCACCTAAGGCTTTGTAGGCATCGCGCTCTGTGGCTTCTTCTGCCTTTTTCCCAAGCTTTGTCTCAAGCTTTGCTTTAAACGCTTCCTTAAACTCTTCTTTATCGCTGAACATTAAAGTCACCTTATCGTCTCCTCTCATCCCGCCTGCTACTGGATCATAGATTTATACAAATCCAAGTACTCATTAGCAGAGGTCTCCCATGTGAACTTGCTCTTGCTAATATTATTGACTAATTTCTCCCAAGAAACAGGGTCATGATAGATTTCGATGGCTCTTCTGATCGTATAAAGCATGTCGTGGGCGTTGTAATTCTCAAAGGTAAAGCCATTCCCTTCTCCCGTATCCTCTACAAAAGGATGCACCGTATCCGCTAAACCGCCTGTCTCCCGGACAATAGGAGCAGTCAGATAACGTAATGCGATTAATTGCCCGATACCGCACGGCTCAAATCTTGACGGCATTAAGAACATGTCGCTTGCCGCATAAATCTGACGGGAAAGAGGTTCCGAAAATGTAATATTGGCAGACATTTTGTCAGGGTGCCGATCCTGGGCCCATTGAAACATCTCCTCATATTCATGTTCTCCAGTACCCAGTAATACGATTTGTACATCCTCTTCGGACAGTAAATCGTCAATCACGCGGCCGATGAGATCGAATCCTTTTTGTTCAACCAATCTGGAAACGATGCCAATCATAGGCACCTCCTGCCTGACTGGTAAACCTAACTGCTCCTGAAGCCATAACTTGTTCTGATTTTTTTGAATCAATGAACTGCGAAAAGGAAAAGCAAGAGCTTCGTCATTCATAGGGTTATAATTTTCTTCATTAATTCCATTGACTATACCGACTAATTCATTGGAACGCTTTCTTAATACTCCGTCTAGGTTTTCCCCGAAATAGGGCGTTTGAATCTCTTTTGCATAAGTTTCACTAACGGTTGTAATAAAATCTGCGAAATTCAGTGCGCCTTTCATAAAATTGACATCACCGTAAAATTCGAACGTGTCTTCTGTCATCATATTCTCATCATAGTCCATTAAGTCATGGGCAACTGAACGGGCAAAAACTCCCTGGTATTTCAGGTTATGGATGGTAAAGACCGTTTTCATTCCCTGAAACTTTTCCACATCCTTATAGTGGGTATGTAACAAGGCAGGAATCAGTCCGCTTTGCCAGTCGTGGCAGTGCAGAACGTCAGGACGCCAGTCCAGCGCGTTTACCATTTCCATGATCGCGCGATTGAAAAAGACAAATCGTTCGGCCTCGTCATCATATCCATACAAGTTCGAACGTTTAAAATAGTATTCATTATCAATAAAATATACAGGTACACCTTCGTATTCTATATATTCCACGCCTGCATATTGGTTCCGCCAGCCCATTTGAACATTCAATTCGTCCAGATGAGTCAGCTGCATTTTCCAATGGTCGTCCATATTCTCATACTTCGGCAGGACAACTCTTACATCTGTCCCTTGTTCTCTCAAGGATTGAGGCAGAGATCCTAATACATCCGCCAGTCCCCCTGTTTTTATAAATGGTGTGCATTCAGACCCAATCATCAATATGTTCATTGTGGTTCACTCCTTTATGTGTTCACTACCTCACTTATTATGACCGATAAACTTGCAATGATGATGAAAAAGGGCTGTCAGAATGAATTGGTTCAGACAGCCCTTTTTATAAAATTTTACATTGTTTTTCGTTTAGGTAAAACAAATGGTTTTTCTGGGGCACCAATTAGTGTGCGGCTTTCGGAAATGCTGCAATCTTTATCCAGAATGACATTTTCCAGGACCGCATTACTTTCAATTTCACAACGCTGCATAATGATCGAGTTTTTAATGACGGCACCTTCGCCCACCTTAACGCCACGGAACAGAATACTATCTTCCACATGGCCTTCTATAATACAGCCATTGGCTACTAAAGTATTATTAACATTGGAAGAAGCAGCATACTTAGCAGGTGCTTCATTCTTAACTTTCGTTAAGACAGGGGATTCATCTCTAAATAATTCGTCGCGCTGCTCAACATCAAGCAGCTTGGCACTGGCACGGTAATAACTCTCCACAGAATTCACGAGAGCATGTACTCCCTCATATTCATACGCATGGACGTGAAGATCCGGAATCTTGGCTTTAATGCCATCAAGGAAGAAGTGCGAGCACCCATGGGCAATACACTCTTCCACCAATTCATACAAATAATCTTTTTTAATGAGATACATATCCATATAAACATTTGTATTCCCATGATCATTGTTAATGGAAGTTACCCGGCCTTCTTCATCCACATCCAGTTTATGGGCCATTTGATGCTCGGGATAAAGCTCATCCACTTTTTTATAAATAACGGTAACATCAGCGTTTACATCTTTATGCTCTTTAAGCACATCCTGGAAATTGATGTTGCAAATGTGCTGGGAACCCGAGACTAGAATATAGTCAGCAAGTGTACGCCTTAGGAAATCTATATTGTTATGAAAATGCTGCAGATCTCCCCTGGAAATATCAGTTGGATCATTCCAGTCCGGCGGAAGAATGAAAAGACCTCCGCGTTTACGGTCAAGATCCCAGGCTTTGCCCTGTTCGAGGTGGTCCATAAGAGATCTGTACTTGCGACGGGCGAATACGGCAACGGATTCAATGCGCGAATTCGTCATGTTGGAAATCGTAAAATCAATCATTCGGTAACGTCCGGCAAATGGAACCGCAGCTCCGCACCGGAAGTAGGTTAGTTCATCCAATAAATCTTGTTCATGATCCAAGTTTATAATTCCTGCTATTTGATCCATAGAATCCTCCTCTTAACTATTAGCAGCATAGCTTGATGCCATGACGCTGCCTTCTTCTGCTACAAGCGTAATCTCACTGTCCGGGGCAGGATCACCAATGACTGCTCCATCCTCGATAACGCTTCCTTTTGCAATGATAGCGCGATTAATTTTTACATTTTTACCGATTTTCACATCAGGCATGACTACGGAATCCTTAACAACGGAGGATTCGTCAACATGTACCCCATAAAAGATAACCGAAGTATCAATCGTTCCATATATGCGGCAGCCTTCATTAATCAGTGCATTCCTGACTGTGGCAGAAGGTGCAATATACTGCGGAGGCTGATTTGGATTTTTGGAATAAATCCTCCATGTATGATCATTCAAATTAAGCTCCGGTTTAGGCTGAAGCAAATCCATATTGGCTTCCCATAGACTGTCAACGGTACCAACATCCTTCCAGTAACCGTCAAAGGTATAAGCCATTAACTTCTTCTCATCTTTAAGAAGAGCCGGTATAATATCTTTTCCGAAATCATGGGAAGAATCTTCTTTTTCCGCATCTTCGATCAGGTACTGTTTCAACACGTCCCAGCGGAAAATATATACGCCCATAGAGGCTAGGTTACTCTTCGGAAATTCAGGTTTTTCATCAAATTCATCAATTCGGCCATTTTCTTCTGTGTTCATAATGCCGAAGCGGCTGGCATCTTCCCACGGCACTTCCAGGACGGAAATGGTGGCGTCTGCGCCGGAAGCTTCATGATAATCAAGCATATCGCTGTAATCCATTTTATAAATGTGGTCACCGGAAAGAATAAGCACATGCTCCGGATCGTATTGATTCAGGAATTCCAGGTTTCTGTAAATGGCGTTGGCTGTTCCTTCATACCAGCCTCCTCCTTCTGCCTGCATAAACGGAGGAAGAACGGATACTCCGCCATATTTACGGTCGAGATCCCAGGGCGCGCCAATACCAATATAATCATTTAAAACAAGAGGCTCATACTGAGTCAGCACCCCGACTGTATCAATCCTTGAGTTTGTGCAGTTACTTAAAGGAAAATCGATGATTCTGTATTTCCCACCAAAATAGACCGCGGGCTTGGCAATCTTTTTGGTAAGTGATTTTAATCTTGTTCCTTGTCCTCCAGCTAACAGCATAGCTACACATTCTTTATTTTTCATGATTTTCCTCCTTGGATACTGAAGTTCTCTTCAAGAAGCTCACACCGAGCGGTGGAATGGTCATGGTGATATGCTGATCCTGGCCTTGCCAGGGTTCAGGAATTGTTCCGAGCGGCCCTCCATTGACCTGCCCTGAACCTCCGAAGCGTTCCGCATCACTCGAGAAAATTTCTTTGTATGAGCCATGTTTCGGTACTCCTACTTTATAATCGTGGTAAACCTGAGGAGTAAAGTTGCATACCACAATTAATTGATCGTTTGATGTACGGCTGTTCCTTGCAAATGATACAATGCTTTGATCGTAATTCTGGGCATCAATCCATGAGAACCCTTCCTCTTTGTGATCGAGCTCCCACAAAGGAGCCGAGTCCAGATAGAGTTGGTGAAGCTCTTTCATATAATTCTTGGTGGCAGCGTGGGAGTCATACTCCAGGAGCTCCCAATCAAGATCTTCAAGGTCTTTCCATTCATCGAACTGACCAAACTCACCTCCCATGAATAATAACTTCTTACCTGGGTGGGCATACATGTACCCTAAGAAAGCTCTTAAGTTTGCGAATTTCTGCCAGTAATCGCCCGGCATCTTATTTAATAACGATTTCTTACCATGAACAACTTCATCATGGGAAATCGGTAGTACGAAATTTTCTGAGAAAGCATAGAACAATGAGAACGTAATGAGATTATGGTGGTACTTACGATGAATCGGGTCTGTCTCCATATATTTGAGCATGTCATTCATCCAGCCCATATTCCATTTATAGTTAAAGCCGAGCCCCCCGATATAAGTGGGAGAGCTGACTAATGGCCACGAAGTCGACTCTTCTGCCATCATGAGTGTATCTGGAACTTCTTCAAATACAGCCTCATTCATCTTCTTAATGAAAGAAACCGCTTCGATATTTTCACGGCCTCCATATTCATTCAGCTCCCATTCCCCTTCGTTCTTGCCAAAGTCTAAATACAGCATACTTGCTACAGCATCGACACGCAGACCATCCAGGTGGTACTCTTTCAGCCAGTAAATGGCATTGGATATTAAGAAGCTGTGTACTTCACTTCTGCCAAAATCAAAGGTTAACGTACCCCACTGTGTCTTTTCCGCTTTGCTCGGGTTCTGATATTCATAGAGAGCTTCCCCGTCAAAACGTCTTAATCCGTGTTCATCCTTACAAAAGTGGCCTGGAACCCAGTCGAGAATGACTCCGAGGCCATGCTGGTGACATTGATCGACGAAATATTTGAAGTCATCCGGCGATCCGTAGCGTGATGTCACACCAAAGTAACCAGTGGTCTGATAGCCCCAGGAACGGTCAAAAGGATGTTCCATAATTGGAAGGAGTTCGATATGTGTATAGCCGAGATCCTTAACATAAGGTATAACCATATCTGCATATTCACGATAATTGTAGTAAACTTCAGGTTCAATATACTTCCATGAACCTAAATGAAGCTCATAGATGGATACAGGAGATTCATAGATATTTTGAGCTTTTCGTTCCTTCATCCATTCATCGTCATTCCATGTATAGTTATCAAGAGGATAGACAACGGAAGCCGTATCGGGGCGCAATTCGCTGGAAAAAGCGTAAGGGTCAGCTTTTAAACGAAGATGTCCATGAGCCGTCAAAATTTCATATTTATATATAGTTCCTTTTTCAAGGTTCGGAATAAAGGCCATCCATATCCCATTATCGTTCACTTTCTCCATAGGATTCTGTCTTCCGTCCCATTCATTAAATATACCTACCACACTTACTTGTACAGCATTGGGCGCCCAGACTGCAAAACGAATACCTTCTACTCCGTCCTGTACATCCGGGTGAGCCCCAAGAAGCCGGTAACTATACCGGAGATTTCCTTCATGAAATAAGTAGATATCGTGTTCTAGCGTTGATTCATTGGCCACACCATCACTCCTCTATCGATTAGAAATATAGTTTGTTCGCTAAAGCAAGAATTCATGCTAATTTCCGCTATATTCTTATCATAAAATCCAAGATTAGCTTTTACAATTGAATTTAATAAAAATTTTCTGAAAAGTTTTGTCGAATTTTGCCTGCTTCCGTAAATATTGCTCGAATTGGAGCCAAATGCTAAATAAGCCTTTATAGTAAGCGCTTACACCGATTTACTCCTCCTATTCCACTATAACCCAACCTAAAAACCTTATTTTGTAATTTACAATAATTGGATGACCTGAGGTGGAGGATATTACCAGCATCCTTTTATGGTAACATTATTGTAATAAAGATTATGGTAATAAATTGGTTTCACCAAAATTATTTAGTGGTAAAGACAGAGTAAACGAATGAAGAGGTGAGTGGTTATGTCATTAGCAGGGATCAGTTTACTGATTATCGCAATATCCTTTGCTTTAATTGCCATATTTGTGGTGAAGACATTGAAAGCAGCATCCAGTACAATGTCGAGTGTCTCTACTACTCTTGAAAAAGTAGAAGGACAGATGCAGGGGATTACAACGGAATCAGAAAGCTTATTAAAGAAAACAAACAACATTGCAGCAGACTTTGAAAATAAGACCCAGTCATTGAACGGATTGGTAAGTTCCTTACAAAACGTCGGTTCAACAGTTGGGAATGTGAATCAATCCTTACAGGGAATGAGTGAAAGTGTCGCTCATGCATCCAATAAGAGAGATGACCAGGTGGCTCAAGCCATGCGATGGGGCGATGCAGCTCTCAATCTGTATATGAAATGGAAAAGAACTCAAAGAAAATAGGAAAGCGAGGCTTACACAATGGACTATTTAGGAATTGGCGTACTTATCATAGGGATAGCTTTTGCAATTGTCTCCATATTTTTAATTAAAGCATTGAATAATTTAGCCAATGTTCTTGGAGGAGTTCGCAAAACCGTCGATCAGCTCCCGGAACAATTGGACTCCGTTATGAAAGAAACTTCGAACGTTCTTAACAATGGTAATGATACCTTAGCAGATGTAAATGAGAAGATACGTGCCCTGAGCCCTCTTTTCTATATCGTCGGCGATATCGGGGAATCTTCCAGAAAGCTGACATCCTCACTCGTGGATATGACTCATTCCATGAAGGAAAGTACGCACGAGGGTGAACAGAAAATTAACGAAGAAGGCTGGCGCGGTATTTACGGCGCTCTTGCTCTTACCTATTATTTAACACAAAAACGGAAAGAGTTAAAAACGGCTAGTACAGGAGGTCAATCATGAGTAAAAGAGACTGGCTAACTGGTTTATCTGTAGGTGCCTTAAGTGGTATAAGTGCTCAATCACTTAAGAAAAGCCCCTCTGTTTATAAAATGAAGTTTGAACGCAAGAAAGACAATTTCGTAGAAACGGGCAAAGAGAAGTACAGGAACATACAGTCAGCGAGACAAGAGCTGCAAAGAAAAGCTAAAACTAATACAAAGGGGAAATCAAACATGGAAAATAATCAAACGACTCAAACTCAAAATCAATCTAAACGCGGAAGCGGCAGAAAACTTCCACTTGCAATTATTACAGGTGCCGTAATCGGTGGAGCTTTTATTCTAATTAAGGATCCTCAGGAAAGACAGCGTCTGAAAGAAGGTTCCCGCTCCACTAAAGATTCTGTAACCGGATTTGCTTCTGAAGTAAAAGAAGATCCATCAGGTAAAAAAGATGACATTATGACTCGCGTAAAAAGAGTCGTAAACATTACAAACGAAGCGATTTCCACGATTCAAGAAGTGTTCAACAATCAGGGTAAAGAGATTTCCGATAAAGTACAGGACATTAAAGAAGAGTCCGAAGAAATCATCTCCACAGCGAAAGATGCTGGAGAGGACCTGCAGGAAGCAGGCACCAAGGCTAAAGAAGCAAAAGACGAATTAACTGAATCTGAAGAAGAAGCAGCTGCTTCTTCTGAGAAGGAAGACAATGTAGTAAGTGTAAATAAAACTCGATAAACAGACTATAAAGGCTCTACTAGTGAATTTCATTAGTAGAGTCTTTATTTATTTACAACTACATACATTTATCAGGATCTACTCAGCTCTGATCATTCTTACTAAAAGGCTTTGCTAAATTCGTGATGATTTTAAGGTAAAACTCCCATTACTTGAAGACTCGAATTCAAGATAGTTGTGCCCGTTACTAAAATGGGGACAAGGGTTGGTGGGGAACGGACCCTTCTTTAGAAGTGCAGGTGTTGGAGTTGAACCTTTCTAAATCCAGTGGTATCAGGCATTTTCTAACAAAAACTAGAGAAAACAGGAACTCGTTACATAATTTTTATATTTCCTATCCAAGTAATTTTTGCCAATGTTTCGAGCCTCTCATTTCATCCAGGTCCGGAGGGGGACGGTGAGACTCCTGTGGGATAAACATGATCGGTGAGACCCCGGAAGTCGAAGACTGAGGAGGCTCAGCACATGCCCACGGAAAGCGAATCGTCCCCCGCAGGGCCTTTCCTCTCATAAAATATCTCGAAACTGAGTCTTCCACAATCCGGCCCTATTGCGTAATAAGCTTCTTATGAAAGATCAACAGTAAACTTTATCAGAGCCTACTAAAAAAGAGGGCGTACGCCCTCTTTACATGTCATCTAGATCTCGATCCGGTAATCGATCCTTATCGATATATTCATTGTCAGACATACCAAATTCTGTGCTATGGTTTTTGAACTGAGCCAGCCGGCCGTTTCTTTTCTCGCCTTTGTTTTTATTTTCTTTAAACTGATTATCCGGCTTTTTGTCCTTCTTACTCATTTGATGATCACCCTTTCAAAATAAATGCCTCTTCGGTTTAGGCTTTGAAATTCAGGGTCATTTATACATATGAATTGGAAGGAGGACTATTCCGTAATAAAGTTCCTGTTCACTTCTTCCTGCGAACGATCTTCCATCCGCTCTAAATGTTTGCTGAACATGGCCATGACCAGCAAATGGACTTTGGCCTGCGTGTACTTATAGAAGAACCACGGAAGAGATGGCATGAAATCATGAATAGCCACAATGGCTTCGTGAGTTCCGGGGATCTGCCTGAACTCCATCCGCCCTCTCATATTCTTCTGGTCGTCCGAAAGACCGCCACCCGTAATGTAATATAGCGCACGGCTCGACGTGCTCCGCTCATGAGAGTAACTCATCTTCAGCAGGGACGAGTCTGAAAAGGAAAAGCCGATGCGGCAATTTAAATTCTCATCTACGGTAGTTGTAATCCACGGATTTAATTTGTCTTCCAGCCATTTCACATAATGCTGGGCTACCCAATTGGCATCTTTACCAGCGGGTACAATAATTCGCTGAACGGAACGAACGTCAGGCTGGATGTCCAGGTTGGGTGTTTTTTTAGTGCTTTTTCCTTCACTTTGTTTTTCCTTTTCGAGCGCATCCCTTGCTGCTTCTTCAAATGTTATCGACCCCCGGCTGATTCCGGGAACTTCATTCTCTGGGTGAGTCGTCATCGGATGCGTAAGACTTTCAATCAGTGGATAAGCAATTTCTTTAGGAGCACCGGCGACTAAAGTTACCCATAAACGTGATAATCTCACCGTCATAAACGGAAGGTCGAACAGCTTCGGGTTTCGTCCCATCACTTGGGCGGTTTTCAGCATCATGGACCGGTACGACATGACTTCCGGACCTCCTACATCAATCGACCGGTCTTTTAATTCCTCTTTGTCCACACTTTGATCAAGTGCATTCAACACATCTGGTAAAGCGACAGGATGCGTTTCTGTCTTGGTCCATTTCGGCAGAAGCATAACCGGCAGTCTTTTCACCAATTTTCTCAGAATTGGAAATGAGGAACCTTTTGGACCTACGATAAGCCCTGCCCTGATTGTGGTCACTGGAACACCATAAGAACGCAGGATCTGGTCGACTTCCTGCCTGCTCTTTAAATGCCTCGATAAAGACTTCGAACTCTTCGGAATGATGCCACTTAAGTAAATAATCTGTTTAACCCCTTGCTTTTTAGCTGCCTGGGCAAAATTATCCGCTAAAATAACATCCATGTCCTGAAAAGATCCCTGGGTCAGCTTAGCTCCAGGCATCATGGAATGCACAAGGTACACGGCAATGTCCGCTCCCTCAAGTCCTTTCTCAGCGTCTGCCATAGAGTATAGGTCACAGGAACGCCATGTGACGTTTTCACTGTCCTCTTTATTATCGCCGCTCCTTGATAAAGCAATGACATCCGCGTGATCCGTCAGTTTATCCATTAAATTATTTCCTATATACCCACTCGCTCCCGTAAGAGCAACTACAGGTCTTTGATTTGGCAAAACGATCCTCTCCTTTTTAGTTCCATATAAATTGAATTCCCTTTTATTCCCTGAAAGTAACTTTTGGATAGGCTGGTGTGATACTCTTTCTTAGAGTTTCATTGAGGAGAGAATCAGTTTTGAGATCATTCGAATCCGTTATTAAAAAAGGGAGGAGTGAACTAAGGTAGCAACTCGCTTTCCTGAGGACATCCATCATGCAGGTCCGCAACTGAGCCTTACAGTATCGTGACCTTCTCTGTTAAAAGAACAAACAAATACACACAGGTGCTTGATTATTAACAGAGCAATTCATGTCGTAAAGCCTTTATGGTTATACTCTTACAATAGACTGTGGCAGCGATCGCAACGCAATAAGGAGCATTAGTTTTGACACATATGATGCAATGTCTTATTGTATTCAGGTAATATGTAGTATTTTAGTCAGGATTAAAACAGGCAACAGCCTGCTGGATAAAGGAGGTACCCCATGAAATCATTGTGGAACACATACGTGCAAACGTCTCTAATTAAAAAAATCACCGCCGCTCTTATTCTTGGTATTATAATCGGACTTATTTTTGGAGAGGAAGCTTCTGTTTTAGCTCCTTTTGGTGACCTACTGCTTCGTCTGCTTCGGTTTATCATTATTCCATTAATCTTGCTGACCCTGATTGTCGGGGTAAACCAGACGAATATAGGCAACCTTGGACGAATGGGAGGAAAGGTATTTCTTTACTATTTAGGTACCTCTGCTTTTGCAATTATAGTCGGCGTGCTGGTCGCCAGTCTTTTCAACCCTGGTACAGGCACGACGCTCGATGGAAGCGAAAGTTTTGAAGTTCCTGAGAATCCAGGTGTTACGCAGGTTCTATTAAACATTGTACCGGATAATATATTTACAGCCTTCACAGAAATGAATTTGCTCGGGATTATTTTCACAGCGATTGTATTTGGAATTGCGATTTCTTATTTACGATCCACTCAAACCTATGGGAATTTAGGCGACCACCTCTATAAAGTAATAGAGGCCCTCAACGAAGCAACGCTTACCGTTATGAAAGGGATCCTGCAGTATGTACCCATCGGTATTCTCGCTATTATTGCCGAAGTCGTAGGGACTCAGGGAGTTAACACATTAGGGTCTTTAGGAAACTTTATTTTAGTTCTTTATATAGCCCTGCTTGTTCAGCTCGCGCTATACACCGTTTTACTTTTTGTAACGAAAAGAAATCCAGGCGGGTTCTTTAAAGAAGCGCGCACTCCTATGCTTACGGCGTTTGTAACGCAGAGCAGTTCGGGTACGCTGCCTGTAACTTTGAATGCAGCCCATAACCTCGGCATCTCCAAAAGCTTATACGGGTTCAGTCTGCCTTTAGGGGCAACGATAAATATGGACGGGGCAGCCATTAGGATTGCCGTGTCTGCTGTATTCGCTGCTAATGTCGTTGGAGATCCGCTAAGCATGGCGGCCATTATTCAGGTCGTTATTGTAGGGACTCTCGCTTCTGTTGGTACGGCTGGAGTACCTGGAGCAGGTATTATCATGATTGCTACGGTCTTTTCTCAAGTAGGCCTCCCTATGGAAGCCGTGGCGCTTCTAACAGCTGTGGATGTCCTTGTCGGTATGGGCGCAACCGCTCTGAACGTCACAGGAGATCTAGTAGGCTCTTCCGTGATCAATAAAACGGAGAAAAATCAAAATGCAGAATCCGCTTCATGAATTTTTAAAAAAGCAGAAAACCCTCGTGTCAGCTCATGCACACGAGGGTTTTTATTATCAGTAAAGCAATTATTATTGAGATTTTCTTAGTACAGAACTATCCAGTTCTCCAGCTGCTGTTTCTCCCGCAAGCGCTATAGTTAAATCCAGATCGGCCAGCATGTTTTGTAAAACTTCCCGCACACCTCGTTCTCCCGCTACCGCCAGTCCGTACATGCACGGTCTTCCGACAAGTACAGCATCCGCTCCAAGAGCCAGGGCCTTCACCACATCAGCCCCTCTTCGAATCCCGCTATCCATAAGTACAGGGATTTGATCTCCTACTGCTTCACAAACCTCCGGCAGCGCGTCCAGCGCTCCGATGGCGCCGTCCACCTGCCTGCCTCCGTGATTGGATACAATAATTCCATCCACTCCGTGTTCCAAGGCAAGCTTTGCGTCTTCAGGGTGGAGAATTCCTTTTAACAGAATAGGAAGGTTCGTATGCTCCTTGATAAAAGTAAGATCCTCCCAGGTTAGTCCAGGGTTTCCGAAGGTCTGCGTCCAATGCATAATGGCAGAAGCCGGGTCCTCTTCAGGGGTTTTTTCAAGTCGAGAGCGGAATATAGGGTCCGATAAATAATTTCCTACGCCTTCTCCTACTAGAAATGGAAGATAGACGTTTTTTAAATCCTTCTCACGCCAAGCCATCATGGGTGTATCCAGGGTTACGACGATAGCGGAATACCCTGAATTCTCGGCTCGCTTCAAGAAGCTGGCCGTTACTTCAGGGTCTTTATTCCAATAGAGCTGAAACCATCGGGGTGCATCGCCCATTGCATCCGCAATTTCCTCTAGCGTTCTTGTGGAAGCAGAACTTGTAATATAGGGGACTTCCATTTCAGCCGAGGCTTTGGCGGCAGCCAGCTCTCCATCTGGATGGATGATAGACTGGACCCCAATAGGCGCAAGCATCAGGGGTGACGCATATGTATGACCGAATAACTCGACTTCTAATTCGCGGCTTTCAACGTTTCTAAGCATTCTCGGCACAATCTTCCATTTCTTGAAGGCCTCAAGGTTGGCATTCATTGTGCTTTCTCCGCCTGCCCCTCCAGCAATGTAATCATAAGGCCCATCGTCCAGTACCTCTCTTGCGAGTTTTTCCCACTCTTCATAAACAACAGGCAGTCTGTCTGGATCCGGATCGGGCATCGTCTGGTAGACCTTGAACTGAATCTGATTACCGTAGTTCGCCATCACGCTTCTCCTCCTTATAATTTACACAATATGGTTATAAACTCAGTTTACCACATCGTATAAATGCGCTTACAATATATAGGCTCTGGTAATTAGAGAAAAGCTCCCGTTTGTTGAAGACTTGATTTCGAGATAGTTATGTCCGTTACGTAAGGTGGATAAGGGTTGGTGGGGAAATAACTCGCTTTCCTATGGGGGAACGGTGAGCTTCCTCGCTCGTTTCACTCCCTGCGGGATCTCACCTAGTCCCTTCTCCCATGGGAGTCTCATCATTTCCCCACTAACCCCACTATAATGTTGCAAACGGACCCTTTCAGAAGATGAAAGTTCTTCTCCTTAATCTGCATTAAATGCTTTTATAACAGGCTATTGTGCATCGTTATGCCCCGAAAATAGGTACAGAACCACCTGGTCTAATTCCTTACGAGTTAAAGTGGTTTCGAGCTTCTGATTTGGCCAGGTCCGGAGGGGGATGATGAAGACTCCTGCGGGATGAACATGATCGGTGAGACCCCGGAGAGCTTTAGCTCGAGGAGGCTCAGCACATGCCCGCGGAAAGCGAATCATCCCCCGCAGGACCTTTCTTCTCATAAAAATATCTCGAAACTGAGTCTTCCACAATACGGCCCGTTAATTGAGTAAACCTCCTATCAAAATCAGCGTTGCTGTTTATCAAATCTCCAAAAGGTAACCTGGCAATTTCAGCCTCAAGGCGGAACTAAATTCCTTCTGCAGTTCATCGTGGCATTCCCTTATCCGCTATACAATAAATGTAATCCAATTATAAAGGCGTGATGAAAATGTCATCAGTTAACGAAGCTACGGTGCGTGAACGTACGGAAGTTCTCCAGGAAGAAAGTACACCTTCCGTTTTTAAAAACCGCAATTTCCTATTATTATGGGGAGCTGCTCTTTTATCCAGTTTCGGTATTTCATTCTTTTTATTTTCCCAAAGCTGGTATGTAGTCAATGTTTTGGATCTTGAAGCTTCCCTTGGGCTCATTTATATTGCAGCCAGCATCCCCCGCCTTCTGTTTATGATCATTAGCGGTACAGTGGCGGACCGATACGATAAGACGAAGATTATGTTTCTTTCAGATTTTATTAGAGGACTTTTGTTAGCTGGGCTTGTGCTGTGGTTTCTGTTCGGTAGTATTACCCTCTGGACATTCGTCGGGTTTGCTTTTTTCTTCGGAATATTAGACGCCTTCTTCTGGGCAGCTGAGAGTGCCATTATTCCATCGATTGTTCAAAAAGAAAACCTGACGCGAGGGAACTCGATCATTCAGATGACCAACCAGACCTCCTTTATTCTGGCACCTATGCTTGCAGGCTTACTCATCGCCTATGGCAATTATGAAATCGTATTTGCCGTGACGGCCGCTATGCTTCTTACAGCCAGTCTGTTGGTTATTTCTATGAAGCCGAAAAAAGACGAAGAGATGGAAGCTAATAAAAACAAGAAGTTCTGGCAGACCTTCAGGGAAGGAGTCACCTATGTTAAAGACTCCCGCTTACTCACCCTTATCGTATTAGCCACTATATTTTTAAACCTCTTCATCGTTGGACCGATGACGATGGGTCTCCCTTTATTTGTTAAAAATATTCTGGAAGGTACGGCAGTGGATTTCAGCTTTCTTGAGGCTGGTTTAGCGGGTGGCATGCTCATTGGCTCCATCGTTATCGGAAGTTTAAATGTGACCAAAAAACGAGGGAAACTCACCCTTTTGACGCTAGTCCTTTCAGGCATCGCCTTTATAGGGCTGAGCTTCACGGCAGAACTGTGGCAAAGCATGGTCATGCTTGGGTTATTTGGAACCTTTCTCTCTATTTCCAATATCTCTTCCATCTCCGCTATTCAAAGTATGATCGAAGAAAAGGTACTGGGGCGCGTAATGGGGCTTATTTCCTTAGCGTCGATGGGACTCATTCCTGTCAGTTATGCCCTTACCTCTGCTGTACTCTCTTTAGGAATATCCATTCACCACATCATGGCTGCTGGGTCTATATTGGTTACTTTATTTGCCTCCTTTGTATTTCTGACCTTTAAAGAATTAAGAGAACTTGATTGAAGAAGACGCCAGCTCCATAAAAGCCGGCGTCTTTGTTTTTTTACTCCTATTTCTAAAAAAAGCGCCTTCCCGGTAATGGAAAGGCGTTATCGCATATTATTTCATTACTAAAACTGGACATTTCGCATGCTGCACGATGTTATTACTTACACTACCGAGGAAAATCCGCTTCACATTGCCAAGCCCTCTGCTTCCAACAATAATCATATCAATTCCCTGTTCTTCCGCGTAGGCGCATACATCTTCTCCTGGATTATGCTCCAGTTCTCCTACAAGCACGTTTGTCACGATCTTAATGTTTTCTTCTTCATTTTCTTCTTTAATGATTTCCAGTTCTTTCCGATACTTCTTGGCCATTTCATCTCCAATACTTTTGGAGATGGCGGCATTCGTAAATGGACCAGTCGGCTTGACGACAGAAACGACATGAATTTCTCTGTCTACTGATTCAAGAGCATGGCTTTTGGCTTCCATCACTGCCTGTTTGCTAGGTTCACTGCCATCATAAGCAACGAGGATTTTCTTAGTCATAGGAAAACCTCCATTCATATATAAGCATTTCTTTCTCACTATTATTTTACCATGTTTGAAAACGTTTTCCTAATGTCTAGACAAAGATTCATATAAATTACATCAAACCGTCACAAAATATACACTTAGGGGTATATTGTGTTTTCTGCTGAATAGGAGTAAAATGAAATTATTATTCACATTGTGAAATAAATCACATAATAATGTGTAAGGTGAACATAAAGGAGAGATGATGATGGGCAGAAAAATTATTATTGTAGGCGGGGTAGCAGGCGGGGCTACAGCAGCAGCGAGACTTCGCCGTTTAAGCGAAGAAGATGAAATTATTGTACTCGAAAAAGGAGAATACATTTCATATGCCAACTGCGGGCTGCCTTACTATATTGGCGGCGTAATTACAGATCGTGATGCCTTGCTGGTACAGACTGTAGAAGGCATGTCCAAAAAGTTCAAGTTAGATATTCGGAATCTAAGTGAAGCCGTTGAAATCGATCGTGAATTACAAACCTTGACCATCAAAAACCTAAAAACCGGCACCGAATACAAAGAAAGCTATGATAAATTGATTCTTTCTCCCGGAGCTAAACCCATTATTCCGAATTTGGAAGGATACAAGGAAGCAGTTAACATCTTCACCTTACGATCTGTCCCCGATACGGATCAAATCAAGCATTGGATCGATGAACGAAAAGCTCAGGAAGCCGTCATTATTGGCGGGGGCTTCATTGGCCTTGAGATGGCTGAGAATTTAATGCACCGTGGGATTAAAGTCAGTCTTGTAGAGTTAGGAAATCAAGTCATGTCTTCACTGGATTATGAAATGTCAGCCATCGTTTACCAGGAACTCCTGGATCAAGGGGTAAATGTAATCATGGAAGATGGAGTTAAAGCTTTCCGTGATCAGGGTAGCACAGTGGAACTGCAAAGCGGACGCCTCCTCTCAAGCGATCTGACTATTCTCTCTATAGGTGTTCGGGCTGAAAACGAACTCGCTAAGACTGCCGGGCTTTCTACTGGCAAGCGCGGCGGGATTATCGTCAATGAACATCTTCAAACGGAGGATAAGAACATTTATGCGATTGGCGATGCTATCGAAGTGAAAGATTATATTCAGCAGACTCAAACCATGGTGCCTCTTGCCTGGCCCGCCAACCGTCAGGGGAGACTCGTAGCGGACCATATTCATGGAAAGGCGGTGTCTTATAACGGCACACTTGGAACGTCTGTTGCCAAAGTGTTCGATCTAACTGTGGCCGCTACTGGTAACAATGAAAAATTACTAGACCAACTCGGAATCCCGTTTGAAGCTGTCCATGTTCATCCTTCTTCAAACGCTTCCTATTATCCTGGACGAAGTCCCCTTTCCCTCAAATTACTGTTTGATCCAAATACAGGAAAAATATTTGGAGCCCAGGCTGTGGGAGTCAAAGGAGTCGAAAAACGGATCGACGTTATTGCTACAGCAATTAAAGGAAACTTAACGGTTGAAGATTTAGCCGATCTGGAACTTTCCTATGCTCCTCCTTATTCATCTGCGAAGGATCCGGTAAACATGGCAGGATATGTAGCCGCGAATATAGTAGATAAGGAACTGAGCGTGGTTCATTACGACGAAATCGATGAAATTGTAGCCTGGGGCGGAGTTCTGCTGGATGTACGAGAGCCGGAAGAAAGAGAACGCGGCTTTATCCAAGGATCCATTAACATCCCATTAGGGCAGCTGAGAGAAAGACGGCATGAATTACCTAAGAACCACCCTATTTACGTGACGTGCCAGGTGGGAATGCGTGGATATTTAGCCGTTAAAACATTGATGAATTATGGTTATCAGGCGGTTAATCTAAGTGGTGGATATAAAACATATGAAATGGTTCAAAGGATTAAAAATAAAGAAGCAGCTCCGCTCTAAAAGGCAAAGGCAGCCCATGACAGGCTGCCTCTTTTCTTAAGCAAGTTTATAAAATCCGGGCGGCTCTGGAGGCTCCATGTTTCAAAAGAATTAGGAAAAAACTATTAAAAAACTAGAAGAAATAGAGTAAAGTTACATAATGGATTTATAAAAATAGGAGGATTATATCATGGGGAAACTATTTAAAGGGTGTTTAACATTAATCGGCGCGGTGGTCGTGATCGTTATAATTATTGCGATCTTTGCGACAGGCGGCGATGATAACACAAGCGACCAAGAACAAACACAAACTGAAACAGAAGAAACCGAAACAAACCAAACCAATGAAAGCTCCGGCGATGAGAGTGCCGATGCCGATACAGAAGAAACGACAGAAGAACCAAATGAAGAATCAACCGATGAGTCGAAAGAAGAACCAAAAGAACAAGAGCCGGAAATGACAACGGCCCAGGAAAATGCCGTACAGAGTGCAAAAAGTTATTTAGATTTCTCTGCCTTCAGTAAAGATGGATTAATCGAGCAATTAAAAGTCGGGGATGGCTATACACAAGATCAAGCTGAATTCGCAGTCAATCATATTGAGGAAGAAGTCGATTGGAAAGAGCAAGCGGTCAAATCAGCAAAAAGTTATCTAGATTTCTCTGCCTTCAGTAAAGATGGATTAATTGAGCAATTAAAAGTCGGGGATAGCTATACACAAGATCAAGCTGAATATGCGGTAAACCAAATTGAAGATGAAGTCGATTGGAAAGAACAGGCGGTCAAATCAGCCGAAAGTTATTTAGAATTTAGTTCATTTTCTCGAAGCGGCTTGATTGAGCAATTGAAAGTCGGGGATGGATTCACGGATGAACAAGCCGAATATGCGGTCGATCAAGTTGGACTATAAGGAACATTTTGAAGCGGTGGAGAATAAATTCCCATCGCTTTTCTTATATACTGTAACAAATGACCAAGCCGCTATTTATTGCTAAATTAATTGGAATGATATTTGCTTTACCAGAAGGGTAATTTTGATGCTATGTGGAAATAAGTTAGGAATGTTGGGTTAAAAGGCTAATCATTGTTGGGAGTGATATCGTGATAACAGCTTGGATTGGCAGTATTACTTTATTGGCAATAGCTGTTTTGTACGTATTATTAGCGTTAGGTTTACCTTATGGAGAGTTTGCCATGGGCGGAAAATATAAAATATTACCCAAACAAATGCGAGTAGCCTGCGCAATCTCTGTACTGATTCAATTGGCTGCCATCCTCTTTTTATTGCAGGCGGGGCATGTAATTTCAATCGATTTAATAGCTCCCATTGCAAGAGGAGCCTGTTATTTTTTGGCTGTTTATTTATCCCTGAATACCGTCCTGAACCTTTTTTCGAAAAGTAATAAGGAAAAGCTTGTCATGACCCCCTTATCTTTGATCACAGCTATTTGTTTTTTAATGACTGCATTGAATAGTTAATCGAGCTATCCTACAGAACGCCTGGATGCTAGCGTCCAGGCGTTTTTGTTTTAGATATGGCTTACTAGTTTGTGTTTTCCCACCTCAGGGTGCCGTTCAGGCCATTTTTATGACGATCTTTACGTCGAGCTCGAATGTTCTTTTTTGTAAACGATTATAAAGTAGATCAGCGGTCCCGTAAGAATGAGGATGCTGGTCAAAGTGAGTTGTGTGGAGGTGGAAAGTCCAGTTAATCCAATTAGATACTCTGGGACGAATAAGAGAATCGGAATAATAATCGGCAGCCAAAGCTTGCTCCATACCGCCATGCCGACAAAAACAGCTGCCGCCACAAGAAATGCCAGGATATTACCCACAGTTCCGAATTCAACCGCGGGGGTGTTGAAATAATTATTCAAGACTATTAAGGCGCCGAAAGAACCCATGGGGAGAACGCCAGCTACGGCATAGATCAGCCATTCTTTCCACCTGGCGGACTGGTGACTACTGATATATCTCAGCCCCGCCGAGTATATTCCAATAATGAAAAGAAAAATGACGGGATATCCCACAGCCTCTAATAGAGAAAATTCGACCCCTCCATCCATGATTTCTCCAATCAGGAGGTAGGCAAGTGCTCCGATATAAATCACAGGAATAACCTTAAAGATCATACCTTTATCCAGTTTCATCTCCTGTGAAAATTGTCCCATATACTCTTTAGGAGAGTTGCCGACCACGTCTTCTATGCTCTTGCCTCTTCGCTCAGCCTCAAGTAAATGATCTTCCAATTCTTCCGTTATTTCTTCGATCTCCTTTTCCTTTTTACCGCTCGCCATTAAATACACCTGTAACCGTCCGATAAAGTCTTTACTTTCTTTAGAAAGTTCCAATTCTATCCCTCCTTATCCAATAATCGCTCGACACTGCTTGAAACGGTATCCCACCTTTTCTTGAACTCCTCAAGTTCGACTTCTCCTTTTTCCGTCAGCTTATAATACTTCCTTTTCGGACCGCCAGAAGGCAGCTGCTTCTGGCTGGTTTCAACCCATCCTTCTTTTTTCATTCGTAATAAAAGCGGATAGATGCTCCCTTCCTTCACCATCGTAAATCCGTGCTGGTTAAGCTTCTCGATCATTTCATATCCATAGGTTTCTCCTTTGGAAATGATCGACAGCAGACAGCCTTCCAGGATCCCTTTCAGCAATTGACTAGATGACAATATATGTGCCTCCTTACCCCACTATCTTGTTATGCATGATAGTACATCAAAACAAATGTATTGCAACTAACTTGCAATACAATATAGTTAAAGATTACCATGCCTTTCCAAAAACGACAAGTACTCTTTAAAAATTTAATTTAAGCTTTATTGGGAATTTTCATATTAAAGTTATTAAACAAACGGACCGTTTAGTTGAAGACTCGATTTCGAGATATTGGGTGGAGAAGGGGCTACAGAAACAACTCGCTTTCCTGCGTCGTGCAGGGCCGGAAAGCGAGCCGTTCCCTGTAGCCACCCCTTCTCTAATAAAGTAACGAACCAAAAAACTCGAATTCAAGTCTTAAAGTAATGGAAGCTTATCTGTAAGATCAACACTCAGAATTAATAGAGCTATTTAAATGATCCGGCTTACTCTTTCCGCAAGGTTTTCGTTAATCCGATCACCACGGTAAAGAAACAGGCGCCAAAGATAAAGCCGATTCTAAGCAGCAGATTAGGAGCAATAAAAAAAGCTGAATAAAGCATAGAACTCCAGATCATAATGAGTACAGACACTTTTGCTTTGAGAGGAATTCCCCTGCCCGCTTTGTAGTTCTCTATATAAGAACCGAACCACTTATTCGTCATTAACCAATTATATAGACGATCAGAACTCCTTACATAGCAAGCGGCCGTTAATAATAAAAATGGGGTGGTGGGAAGCAGTGGCAGCACTATCCCAAGCACTCCCAGAATCAATGAGATCGTTCCGATTATAATAAGAAGAATGTTAGTAAACTGCTTCATTTTGAACTCCCTTACTATTCAACACTTTCTATTCCAAAAGGTTTGCTGGTCACATATATGCTTCCCCATGCACCTTTTAACGCAAACCCTTACGCATTTATTTTAGTTTACCATTTTCTAATAACCCACCGGAAGGCTGTCACCCATGACAAGTGTCATGGGTATACCCTGACGTTTATGCCTTATAAAATATGCGCTTTTTTCCTATGCTAAGAATACAAGAGACACAACAAAGGAGTCTTACTATGAATAAAGATAAGCAAAAAGAGTTGAAAAAAAGCGTAGCACGATTCGCGAAACCTGATAATAAAGCGGGCATCCGCCAACTATTGAATACACTGCTTCCGTTTCTCCTCGTATGGTACCTGGCCTACGAAAGCCTGTCATGGTCCCTCTGGATTACCATTCCACTTGCATTTATCGCAGGAGGATTCGTTGTACGTCTATTCATTATCTTTCACGATTGTACTCACCAATCCTTCTTTGAAAACAATAAAGCCAACCGGATCGTCGGAACGATCACAGGTATTCTGACCCTTTTTCCGTTCGATAAGTGGAAACGCAGCCATTCCATCCACCATGCTACAAGCGGCAACCTGGACAAGCGAGGCACCGGTGATATTTGGGTTATGACGGTAGAGGAATATATGAAAGCTCCTCTAAAAACGAGAATCGCGTACCGTATTTATAGAAATCCGTTAGTTATGTTCGGATTAGGTCCGATTTATTTATTCCTGATCTCTAACCGCTTCAACCGCAAAGGCGCGAAACGAAAAGAACGTATGAATACGTATGTGATCAACGCGGCAATCGTCGTCTTGTATTCCTCGATCATATGGGCAATTGGATGGCAGTCCTTCCTGATCATTCATCTTCCTATCCTTTATGTTTCCGGGATGCTTGGAATCTGGTTATTTTATGTACAGCATCAGTTCGAAGATTCTTATTTCGAAGACGAGTCAGAATGGGATTTTGTAAAGGCTGCGGTAGACGGCAGTTCGTATTATAAACTGCCAAAGCCATTACAATGGGTATCCGGTAACATTGGATTCCACCATGTCCATCACTTGAGCCCTCGTGTACCGAACTACAACCTGGAGAAAGCTCATGATAACACGCCTGCACTGGAGCATGCGACGACGATCACACTGGCCACGAGCCTTGAATCCATTCGCTTCCGGTTATATGATACAGCGAATAAAACCTTTGTATCCTTTAAAGAAGTGAAACCGCGGATCAAAAGAAATAAATTGACCCTCCCGGAACGAAGATATCCTGAATTTCAGGACAAATAGAGGTTCACATATGACCTGCTCCCTATTTCAAAATAATAATGCTGAAAGCCCATTCTACATAGAATGGGCTTTTTTTCTACATCCAAATATCTATCGTGACAGAAGGAACGCTTATCATATATATTTGGATGTAGTAGAATGGATTTACCTAAGGAGATGAGCTTCCATGCAAAGCTGGTACCATATCATACCTAAAAACACAGGATTGAGCACTTATGTGTGGATTATATTCTGCCTTTTGCCCTTTTTCTTCATCTTCCGTTCTTCTTCGATGTATGAAATCGCATTCGGCATATTCATGACTTTGCTCTTTTTCTTATCCTATCGATTATCGTTCATTTCCAACAGCCGGATGGTTTACCTTTGGGTCAGTATAGAGATGGCGATAAGTCTTGTGATGACTTTCTTGTTTGGCTATATATATTTTGCCTTATTCCTGGCCTTCTTTATCGGAAACATTAAACATCTGGGCGGGTTTTTGTCTCTTTATATTGTCCATTTGACGACGACGGTTGCTGCTGTAACGATGACGTTTGTTACAGAAGTGGAAGATATATTCCCCCACCTTCCTTTTATCGTTATTACCGTAATCGGTGTTATTTTACTGCCGTTTACCGTGAGATATAGAAATAAGCAGCATAAACTCGAGGGAGAGCTTCAAGATGCCAATGATCGCATTTCACAATTAATGGTGCTGGAAGAACGAGAAAGAATTGCACGTGACCTCCATGACACACTGGGGCAGAAGCTTTCCATGATCGGCTTGAAAAGTGACCTGGCAGGCAAGCTCATTCCCGTAAAACCCGAAAAAGCGGTGGAGGAAGTCCAGGACATTCGCCAAACCGCCCGTACAGCTTTAAAAGAAGTTCGGGAAATGGTATCCGATATGAGAGGAACGAAGCTTGAGGACGAGCTGATTCGTGTCCAGCAGATTATAGAAGCAGCTGAAATGAGCTTTGAATACGAAGGCAGCCCTAAGCTTGAAAACACACCCTTACTCGTAGAAAACGTCCTCAGCATGTGTCTGAAGGAAGCCGCTACGAATATCGTGAAGCATAGTCATGCCTCGCATTGTAAAGTGACGATTACCCAGACCAGTACAGAGATTTTAGTCGTCGTGGAAGACAATGGACACGGGCTGCCCGATAACATTGAGCCCTTTAAAGGCAATGGTATGCAGGGAATGAGGGAACGTCTGGAATTCGTAAATGGAAGTCTGGAGATCTACTCGTCCCATGGCACCACTCTGCGTCTGCATGTTCCGAATATTATCAAGCAGTCTAATAAGGAGGAGTCAGTATGATCCGAATTGTCATTGCAGAAGATCAGCGTATGTTACTTGGGGCGCTTGGAGCTTTACTTGATTTAGAGGACGGGATGGAAGTAGCAGGTAAAGCCAGTAATGGAGAAGAAGCGTGCAAACTGGTGCGCGAACTTAAGCCGGACATCTGCCTGATGGATATTGAAATGCCGGTGAAAGATGGCCTGACGGCAGCGGAAGAGCTGGCAGACGAACCGTGCAAAATCATCATTCTTACAACGTTCGCACGCCCCGGTTATTTTGAACGGGCAAGAAAGGCCGGCGTCAGTGGATACTTACTTAAAGACAGCCCAAGTGAAGATCTTGCGGAAGCAATACGCAAGATTATCGACGGTCAGCGTATTTTCTCCCCTGAGCTGGTGGATCTCGCCTATACAGAGCAGGATCCGCTCACGGAAAGAGAACGCCAGGTGATTAAGTTAATGGCTGAGGGAAAGAACACCAAAGACATCTCGAAAGAATTATATATTACTCCGGGTACGGTACGAAATTACGTGTCCGTCATCTTGGATAAGCTTGAGGTTTCCAACCGGATTGAAGCCATCTCACGCTTCAAGGAAAGAGGATGGTTCAAGTAAGTTAAAAAAATCCATTAAAAAACCAGGTCCCGCGGGAAAGGACCTGGTTTTTTTAATGAATTATAGATTAACTGTAACGTCTGCATCTTCACGAAGCTTCTCTACAAGAGCTTGATATGCTTGGGATTCTTTTTGCTGAGTCAACTGCTGTTTAAGCGTTGGCTTAGCTTCTTCATAGGACGGAAGCTGCTGTTCACTTCCGGATTCTTCTTGCTGAGCTTTCGCATCGTCATACGCTTGTTTAATCTCTTCTTCTGTAGGTTCAAGATCGCCGTTTTCTTCAGCTAGTAACTTGTCTACTTTGACCTGAGTCTGAAGCTGGGATCTAACCTCTTCTTCACTCATACCCTGCTGTTCTTCAATCGTGGAGAAGAACTGTTCTTTAGATTCTACCCCTTGATTGGATTCGACCACTTCGGTAATTCGTTCATTGACTTCTTCTTCCGTTGCTTCAAGTCCGCGGTCATTGGCTTCCTGTACAAGAAGCTCCTGTCCAACTAAACCTTCTGCCGTCTGCTTCTTCAACTGTTCTTGATCAACTTCCTGGCCAGACATTTGAGACTGCATGGCAGCTTGCTGGAACTGGCTTTCGTACGTGCGGGTAAATTCTTCTTTTGGAATTTCTTCGCCGTTGACGGTAGCTACTACTTCAGGCACGCCTTCTAAGTCAGGTTCTGGCATTTGAGGCTGCTCAGAATTTTCGCCCTCTTGGCTGCTGCCTTCGCCTTCCTGGCTGCTTTCACTGTTCTCAGAAGATTCTTCCTGTTGAGCTTCTTCATTGTTACTGTCTCCACCTGATCCTTCATCGTTACCGCATGCTGTTAATAACGCTATGAATAAAGCAAGTGATAAGCTTAATAACCATTTCTTATTCAATGTCATTCCCCTTTCGAATACCTAATGCTTGTCATTGTAACACGTGCCCGCCTACTGTACATCCATCACATTCTCGTGTGTATGCCCATTGTAACATCTGTAATATACCTATGCCCTGTCACAAAGCCTTCGATACCACACCAGTCATCCCGTAATTCTAAATGTGGAATTTTTGTGTAAAAATTTTTTACAGCCAAAATTACTCGTCCTCTTCAGTTTTGCCAAACTGTATAGGAATCTTTCACCTTTTGCGAAATAAATGAGATAATAAATGGATAGTAACTCTCCCTAACTATAACAACTTACATTAAATACCACAAAATATAAACCTTGAATTTTCAAATAAATTATGATACGTTACAAGGAACTAAATATTTTCTTATTTCAATTCTATTGAAGTAAGGATAGAGGTGCAAATTCCAAGAGTACGCATGTGAAGGAGAATGAGATCCTGTGAAACATGAGGAAAGGGGTTTTTGCCGAAGCTGACGGAATCTCATATTCCCGATGCTGGTTCTGATGCTTAAGAGGTGCAGAACTGTCATATAGGAGACTATATGGAGGGCTATCTTAATGCAGGAACGGATATCAAAGTTCTAAGCAGCAGCGAACCCTCGTTGCTGCTTTTTTGTGCTTTACTGCTGCAGAGCCCTCAAACCTCGAACGTATAAAAAACTAAGTAAAGGTGTGAGGTTATGAACTTTGGTCAAGTACTAACAGCTATGGTAACTCCGTTTGATTCAGAAGGAAATATTGATTTTGATGCGACCCGCTCCCTGGTTAATCACTTAATCTCCAACGGCTCTGATGGTTTAGTGATCGCAGGCACAACAGGAGAATCTCCAACGTTAACGTCAGAGGAAAAAGTAAGCCTGTATAAATTTGTCGTGGAAGTCGTGAGTGGCAGAGTTCCAGTTATTGCGGGAACGGGTTCCAACAATACAAGAGCTTCCATTCAATTAACTAAACAAGCAGAAGAAGCAGGCGTTGACGCGATTATGCTTGTGACCCCTTATTATAATAAACCAACCCAAGAGGGCATGTATCAGCATTTTACGACGATTGCCAAAGCTACTTCCCTGCCAAT
Source organism: Halobacillus sp. B29 (assembly GCF_052246755.1). NCBI lineage: Bacteria > Bacillati > Bacillota > Bacilli > Caryophanales > Bacillaceae > Halobacillus > Halobacillus sp. B29. The sequence continues at coordinate 177,950 of NZ_JBQQCM010000007.1, read as the reverse complement.
CATGCTCTATAATATCCCAGGACGCAGTGTCGTGAATATGACGCCTGAAACGATCGTCCGCCTATCTCAAATTGAGAACATTGTATCGGTAAAAGAAGCGAGCGGTGATTTAGACGCAGCTTCTGAAATTATCAGTCGTACACCGGATGAATTCACGGTTTACAGCGGCGAAGACTCCAATACCCTTCCGTTTGTATCCATTGGCGGTACTGGAATTGTGTCCGTATCAGCCCATGTGATTGGAAATGAAATGCAGGCCATGATACAAGCCTATCGAAACGGGAACGGCAGCTATGCATCAGCTATGCACCGTACCCTTCTTCCCGTCATGCATGCCATTTTCTCTGCCCCTAGTCCTTCTCCGGTTAAAGCCGCTTTGAACCGAAAAGGCATAGAAGTCGGCGGCGTTCGTTTGCCGCTGCTTCCCTTAACAGAAGAAGAAGCCAATGAGATTGAAACGATTCTGGCTTCTGTTCAGCAAAGAGAACATGCATATAGCTAGTTATATAAAAAATCCCTGTGCTCGTCTAATCGAGCACAGGGATTTTTTTATAATAAGTTCTGATAATTCGTCTGGATGAATTGAATGAGTGTGCCAAGTGTCTGACCTTTAAATTGATCAGGTACAGAGTTCCCATCCGGATCGGCATAATAAAGCGCTCCTACTTCCTCATTGTACCTGTACCCCAATTTTTTAAGCTGGTTCTGCAGTTCCTCAGGCAGCTGTTCCAAATCAGTTTGAGCTGTAAAATAGTCGGTTGGATAGATCCACACATCTACATCCGTTAACCCTGTTTGAACGACAAATAAGTCCTGATCATATTGGGATATCCACTGGTCTTTTGAAAATAAAGAGACGCCTGAACCTTCAAGCGAGGAAATGCCATCCAGGTTTATTCCGAAAATCTGATTGAGTACTCTTCGAATTTCAGGGCCATCGATCTTTTTACCATAAGACGCTAAGTATAAATCCAGTACTTCTAATTTGGATAGTGACGGAATGTCTTCTTCATCTAACCATTTGGGCAGCGATTCTTTCACCCCTTGGATAATTTCGTCCGGATACGTTTGATTTCCCGCTCCCAGCTCAGATATTCGCTCGAGGTCAATCGAATAAATCTGGTTAACGATTCTCGGAATTTCCTTTGCGTCCACTTTTTTGCCATAGGAAGCAAGGTAGCGATCCATGACCTCCACTTTACTCATTTTTTCAATGAGTGAAATCGCTTCGTCGTACCTGAGCGGGCCTTTCATTTCTCGCCTTAGGGTTTTAAATACCTCTCGTACAATCTCCTTCGAGTACTTCAGTTCATCATTTTCCGTCTGATAGAGTTCGTGTTTTAAACTTTTAGCCTGAACCGTAGTCGATGGTAAGGAAAGAGTGGTACCAGACAACATCACAATGGCGGTAACGACCATTATTCTCTTTAAAGCCTGTTGAAACTTTTTCATTATTCACCCTCCTGCACGTTTATTTCGGAATTAATGACAAATCCTCTTTATTGATATCGGCATACTTAAGGTCATCATAAGCTGAATACGTGAAGACGATCAAATTTTAATTGGAAAAATTTAAAATTTTACGTTTAGATTACAGAGAAAACCGAAACACAATAAATGTAACACTTTTGAAATATTTTCAAGGAGGGGTCCTGTATGAAAAAAACTAAATATCTTGCGCCGTTATTAGCAGCGGGAATGACGTTTGGGGTTGGTGCCGGCAGTGCATCAGCAGAGAATTCAACGGTGACCTTTGAACGAGGAGACACGCTTTGGAGTATAGCCCAGGAATACAGTGATGTGGCCGTAGAAGATTTATACAAATGGAACCCGGGAATTGATGCAGATGTCATTCAGCCAGGTTCGAAAATTATAGTTAAAACAGATGAAACCATACGTGAAGAAGAGCCTACAGAAGAGTTCCACACCGTAACTCCCGGCAGTACCATGTACAGCATTGCGAACCTTCACAAGGGAGTTACACTCACAGAATTATTTGAATGGAATCCTGGCATCGACCCTTGGAATCTGCAGATTGGTTCTGAAGTAAGAGTCAGCCCGCCTGATGATCAAGGTTCACAGGAAATTTATCATACCGTAGAACCAGGAGAAACGCTTTACAGCATTGCGAACCTTCATAAAGGTGTAACACTTGAAGACTTGTACGAGTTGAACACGGGCATAAACCCTCACAATCTACCGATCGGATCCGAAGTGCAAGTATATGAGGGTGGGGACAAATCTGGTCCTGTAGCTGATGGAGTAACGAAGCAAGAGGCAGAAACAATGGTCAGGAAATATAAAGATCTGGAAAACGAACCGAATATGAAAGTCGAATACGACCGTATGGTGGATCGCAAGTATCTCGTACACGTCTATGAGGTCGTAGATAACCATACAGCCACATACGGCTGGTACCTCGTTGATCCAAAAACCGGAGACATCCGCAACTATATGAAATAACAAAAAAGAGGAAAAAAAATCCACCTCAGGTCATCCAATATTTGGATGACCTGAGGTGGAATTATTTGTCTATTAGATTTCGACGGTCCAGCCGTGATCGTCTTCTTTTCTTCCTCGCTGGATTCCGGTTACGGTATCATAGAGCTTCTGAGCTACTGGTCCGATCTCATGATTATTAACGACCATTTTCTTCCCGAGCCAGTTGAATTCCCCTACCGGAGAAATAACAGCAGCGGTACCTGCTCCAAATGCTTCTTCCAATTTACCTTCTTCATAGTACTGATACAGTTCCTCAATCGAGATTCTTCTCTCATTCACCGTCCAGCCCCACTCTTTCAGCAGTTCAAGAATAGAGGTCCGGGTAATGCCTCTCAGAATGCTTCCACTTAAAGCCGGCGTCACAATCTCTCCATCAATTCTGAAGAAGATATTCATACTGCCTACCTCTTCAATGTATCGCTTCTCTACGCCATCCAGCCAAAGCACATCAGCATTCCCTTCTTTGCTGGCTTTCGCCTGCGCCTGATAGCCGGAAGAGTAGTTACCGGCTGTTTTAGCCATGCCAGTTCCGCCCTTCACCGCACGTGTAAATTCTTCTTCGACGTTAATCGTGACCGGACGAATGCCGCCTGAAAAATAAGGACCTACCGGTGAAAGAATGATCATAAACTTATACATCTTCGAAGGTGCCACAGCAAGACTCGGCTCCGTCGCTATAATGAACGGACGGATATATAAGGACGTGCCTTCAAATTCCGGCACCCAGTCCCTTTCCAAATCGATCAACTTTTTCAAATAACCCATAACGGCTTCTTCATCAATCGGCGGAATGCTCAATCGTTCGCTGGAAAGATTCAAACGCTCGAAGTTTTTTTCAGGTCTGAACAATAGCACACGACCGTCATCGGTACGATAGGCTTTCAAGCCCTCAAATACGGTCTGGCCGTAATGAAAAATCATGGCAGCAGGGTCAAGAGTCAAAGGTTCATAAGGCACGATTCGCGGCTCATGCCATCCTTTGCTTTCTTCATAATCCATCACAAACATGTGGTCCGTGAAAGTTCTGCCAAAAGGGATCTGGCCGCTATCCGGTTTTTGCTTTCTAAGGCGACTTTCTACAGTAGTTAATGATTGAGTCATAGGACAAATCTCCTTTTCCTGTCTTTGTTTACATCTATTCTTTAAATGAACAAAGGATTAGATATTAGTATTCATTGTACGTGTAACGGCTGGACTTTTAAAGAGCCAGGTCTCCATTTTTAGAAAATTTCAATTAAGGTTCGTGAATGGGTCAGCATAATGACCACCTCAGGTCATCCAGAATCTGGATGACCTGAGGTGGAATATTTTGTAATATTACTTGCTTAGTCGATTTTCGTAGATTTGTTTGTTCTCTTCGTCGAAGCAGACGAAATAGACGTATTCGATTTCTTCGTGCTCCTCTAAATAGTCCTGGACAGTTCGGATTGCAATATCGGCCGCCTCCTCTTTCGGAAAGCCATAAATCCCAGTGCTGATATTCGGGAAAGCCACGGTTCGAAGACCTTGTTCCGATGCCCGTTTCAGGGAGTTACGATAGCAGTCTGCCAGCCGGTCCGCCTCGTTTTTATGACCTCCATTCCAAACGGGGCCAACGGTATGAATCACTTTCTCAGATGGCATGTTTCCAGCTGTGGTCACCACCGCTTCGCCTGTTTCGCATCCGTCAAACTGTTTACTCTCTTCCATAATCGATGGCCCGCCGGCCCGGTGAATCGCTCCATCGACACCTCCGCCACCGGCAAGCTTTTTGTTTGCGGCGTTCACCACCGCATCGACCTCCATTTTGGTAATGTCCCCCTGGATGACTTCGATCTTATGATTCACATGTACCCACTCCTTTTGAATATAATGTAAGCATGTCCGACTTACGGAAGCTTGTTCATTTGTTATAGTAAAGATAGAGAAAGTTTGAGGTGAAGTTATGGATCCGGAAAATCTACTCCATAAAGTCAGCAAGCACACCCCGTCCATCCTTGGAAGTAAAAATTTCGTGAAGTTCGCGATTCTGCTACCACTTATTGAGAAAAACAATGAAACACACGTCCTGTTTGAAGTTCGTTCTCATAAAATGAGAAGGCAGCCCGGTGAGATCTGTTTTCCCGGCGGCAGAATTGATCTGCAGGATCCCGACGCAAAAGCAGCAGCCCTCCGAGAAACAAGGGAAGAACTGGGCATACCTGAACAGGATTTGCTTCACGTTCATCCCCTGGATTACCTCGTTTCCCCGTTCGGGATGATTGTGTATCCTTATGCGGGTTACGTTAACCAGCCTTACAGCGCGGTTGATCCGAATCCGGATGAAGTCGGTGATGTATTTACGGTTCCCTTATCCTATTTAATGGAAACCGAACCAGAAATCCATCACGTGGGATTCGAGGCAAGACCTAAGGAAAATTTCCCTTTTGAATTAATTGAGGGTGGCAAGGATTACAACTGGCAGACGCGCCAGTTTGAGGAGTACTTTTACAAGTATGAGGATAAAGTGATCTGGGGGCTTACGGCACGCATTCTCTCCCACTTTATTGACATGGTTTCTTCTGAAAACTAAGCAGAAAAGCAGCTTCCCAACGCGGAAGCTGCTTTTTTCGTTTCCCATCAATCATGCACGCTTTCCCCAGATAAAAGCATAGGATAGATGAACCTTTACTTACCGGGAGGACCATCATCTATGAATTACTATCCTTATCCTTCGTACCCCCAGGACTTTATGCGTTCCCCAAAAAAGCTCATTCAGGCAATTGAGAAAGCAATTAATGGTGAATACAGCGCAATCTCCTGCTATAAGAAGCTGGCCCAGCTTGCACCGGACAAAATGACTAAAAAACGCATTGAGGAAATACGCAGGGATGAACAGCGGCACTACACAGAGTTCCGCAGACTTTACACCCAATTAACCGGAGGCGGACAGCCGACGCCGCAAATCACCGAGGAATGCCCCGATTCCTTTGAAAAAGGCATTGCCTTTGCCTTCGATGATGAACAGGAAACGGTTGATTTTTATTTAGACATAGCCGATCAGGCTCAGGACCCCTCCGTAAAAGAAATCTTCCGCCGTGCTGCTGCAGATGAACAGAACCACGCGGTTTGGTTTTTATCTTTTCAGATGAAAAGTGGGGGAAATTCGGAAAATGAACGTCAGACGGATGAGGAATTCGGCGCTAAGGGAGCCATGAATGCTTCCACTTTAACCATTCCTGACATGCTTACCTACGCGATGCAGGATGAGTATCTAGCACAGGCGAGATATGAGGACGTTTTAAACACGTTCGGGAATGTTCGTACATTTGCACGGATTAAAGAAGCAGAATTACGGCACATCGCTGCTTTAAATACGCTTTTCACGCGCTATCAGGTACCCTTGCCTGAAGACACCTCCCAGTTCTTTGTCGTCACCCCCGACAATATTAAAAGAGCCTATGGAGCGGGCGTTCGAGGCGAAATCGATAATATTGCGATGTACAACAAATTCTTAACGTACCCGCTTCCTGCTGATATAAGGATGGTGTTTACGCAGCTTCGGGATGCATCGGTGAATCATTTGGCTGCATTTGAGAGAGGGCTCGAGCGAGAATAAAGGGCAGCGCTCCCCACTTCGGTACGATTACCATTACCTTTTTATAAAAAATGCTTCCAAAGGTCTGATCAAGTGCATACTCGGTCCTTACGATGTACGCCTCCTATTCCTAATGACAAAGAACAACACGCCACCTAATAAAAGGACGCCCGCCGCTGTCAGGATAATATTTCGAACGTTCGGAACCGCTGCTTCCACCATAAGTTCTGTGGTTCCGGCGGTTTTAATATTCCACGTTAATGCATTGCCGTTTACTTCATCGGCATTGTGATCTTCAGGAGAAATCGGCAGGTCCAGCGTGAAGGTCAGATCCAGCTGATTGGAGACGAGCTGCTGCATGCCGCCCAATAACCCTGAATTTTCAAGATCCAACTCCCCTTCGACACGGTACGTTTTCGTAAAAAAGCCTTCCTCCACCGACACATCGAGCGGTACATTACTCATGGAACCTCCTGTCCCTGTCTCACTAACGGATCCCATCGAAGGGATCATCTGCATATCACGAACATTTTCAAACGACTGCATGGCTTTAAAACCCTTGTAGCCTTCTTCCGTATAGGATTCGACGGTATAGCCTTGAGCCTCGAGCTCCTCATTGACAGAGCTCAGCATCGTTTCGGCACGCTGGCCGAACTGTTCATAGGTACTCTCTTCAATTCCGAGCGTAATCGTACTTGTTCCGCTGCCATCTTTATTAATTTTCACCCCTACATCTCCCTGTACGCAGGCGGTTAATAGAATAAGCAGACCGGCAGCTATAAGTATCCAGACTTTTTTCACAGTCATCTCCCCTAGTCAAAATATGGTATAGCATCATTATACGTTAAGATAACGAACATTTTAAAAAAAGGCTCTGTTAAACTTTATTGTTGATTCTTCACAAGATTCTTATTGCACAAAAGGGCCGGTTAGCTGAAGACTCAGTTTCGAGATAATTTGGGTCCGTTACGATATTTGGAGAAGGGCTTGTGGAGATATAGCTCGCTTTCCTATGGGGGAACGGTGAGCTTCCTCGCTCGTTTCACTCCCTGCGGGATCTCACCTAGTCCCTTCTCCCATGGGAGTCTCGCCATATCCCCACCAGCCCAACTTTATTAGGGCGAACGGACCCTTCGGAAAGAGAGTATCCTATCTCCTTATCCCGCCTGAAATGCTTATATAACAGGCTATCCAGCGTAGTTCCAGCCTGTTAAGGATATACGCCCATGTTGTTATTTCTTCTCAAGCGGGTGAAGAACGAAGCTGTTTCGAGTTTCTGATTCGGCCAGGTCCGGAGGGGGACGATGAAGACTCCTGTGGGATGAACATGATCGGTAAGATCCCGGAAGGCGAAGCCTGAGGAAGCTTACCACATGCCCACGGAAAGCGAAATCGTCCCCCGGAGGACCTTCCGCTCCTCCAATGTCTCGAAACTGAGTCTTCCAGTATCGGGAGCTTTACTTTAAAGTCAACACGCAAGTTTAATGATCTTAAAAAAAGACCTCATGCGGGGGAGACAATTCCTCCATGCATAAGGTCTCTTTCAGGTGATGTTCCATCACCTTTTCCATTTTTCAAATGAGATCCGGAAATTAACCGCCGGCAATCATCCGTGCAAGCTGACCACAGAGTAGGGCAGCATAGGTGCCGACCACATTACCGAGAATCCCCATCAGTAACCCTACAGGTGCAAGGGCCGGCTGGAATACAGATGCGACAATAGGTGCCGAGCTTGTACCGCCAATGTTCCCCTGTGATCCGACTGCTACGAAGAAAAGCGGCGCTTTCAGCAGTCGTGCGGCTGCGAAGATAAAGATAATGTGGATGGACAGCCAAACCATGCCCATCAAAATAAATTGCGGCGCCTGTACAATATCCATCAGATTGGCCTGGGAACCGATCGCCGTTAAGAACAAGTAGATCCCCAGGTAACCGATTTTACTCGCTCCGTAGTACTCCAGATTCCGTACCTTCGTAAAAGATAGAAGAATTCCTACGGCTGTAATGATCAGGAACGTCCACGTGGACGTGTTCATCACATCAGTCTTTGGAATAAAGGATAAATCTGCGAACAACCGAACCAAATAGGACCCGGCAAAACCGACCGCTATTATACCAAACAGCTGTGGCAGCTGAAGCGGCTTAGCGTTACGCTGAACATCCGTCGCAATTTCCTCGTTCACTTTTTTAATCTGAGCGTTATCTGCGTCATTCCAACGGTTGAAGCGGTCCTGGAAATTAGCAAAAGAAATCATGACACCCATCCATCCGATACCAACCAGCGTATCAGTCAAAATGATCGGACTTAGAATATCGTCGGGTGTATCGAAGGCTTCAATCATCGCACCCATATTGGCAGACCCGCCAATCCAGCTTCCAGCGAGTGCCCCGACTCCGCGCCAGGCTTCCTCAGGAAGAATTCCCTGAAACAGTGCGAAGGCAGCCGGTCCGCCCACAACGACACCAACGGTACCAGCAAGGAACACAAGTACAGCCTTGCCTCCAAGTTTGAAGGTCGCTGGAACGTTTGTACTGATCATTAACAGAAGCAAACCAGCCGGGAGCATATACGTACCCATGAAACTGTACAAATCAGAGCTCTGCGGAATGATTCCGAAAGTGGTTGAAAGCATCGGTAAAAAGTACATCCAGATCAACGGCGGAAGATAGCCGAAGAATTTTTTAATCGGCTTACTGTTTACGGTAGATAACATAAAAACAATGCCGACAATCGCGATTAAATAAGCAAAAATCGCCATTGGTTCTTGTATAAAAGCTTGTCCAATACTCATGCTGCATCTCCTAACTGCAAAATCCTTTGAATTGTCAAAATATTATAGTGATAAAATTTCGCATTTGAGGAGTGTAGCACATATTTCGGACCGACAAAATAAATATGCTTTACCCATTTATGGTGACAAAGAAGCGCATGATTTTTTTACAGCTGGGAGACTCTAAAAGCAGGAGGGATCATCATGGACGAACGCAGCTTATCAATTGAAGAATTCAACGAACTTCTGCAGCAATGGAGCGGAAAGACCATCCGAATTACGAAGCATGAACTCCGTGACCAGGATACCGTATATATGAACTTAGACCACATTGATTATTCGAAAGATACAAGACGGATGGATGATTATGAACCGCTGCATGCTTTACACCTGCACGGCACAGGCAGAACGGAAACGGATGTCCTGAGTGTACAGCCGCTTCCGTCAACCTACTATGAGATTCCTTTGGAGGACTCCACCCAGTACCAGTTTGGCGAGAACCATTTCTCCCTGGTGACGGAGCGGGGAACATATACCATCCAGCTTATCCATTATTAAAGCGCGGCGTTTGTCCCGGACGGACAGGCGCTTTTTTATGTGGATACCCCCTATTCCCCCTTATGATTCATCAAGCATAGAGGCTGCTTTTTCAAATTCATCTTGACTCTCTTGATACTTCTTCTCTTTTGGAGGAAATGATTGATCAAACTCATTTACTTCATCATCGTCCGCTTCCAGGACATCAGAAAAAACCACATAACCAGATAGGTCATCCAGCGCACCTTCATAAAGGGGTAATGCCAGCAATCCTTTAAAGAATTTTCTATCCGGCATGGATATGTTGTATTTTTTACCGCCTGTAAATCCATATGGTTCATAATGATACGGGTATCCTAGTGTTAAAATAGCCCGGTAGTTCATTTCTTTTGCCGCCTGGATAGAGTGAGTGATCAGCTTTCTCCCCAGTCCCTTGCCCTGATAGTCAGGAGCGATAAAAACAGGCCCAAAGCTGACAGTTTGATATTCTTTATGATCCTCGGATACTACCTTTGAGTGAGTATAAAATATACCTCCTGCCACTTTACCCTCCACTTCAATTACAAAGGAAAGTTCTTTAATAAAATCTTCATGCTCCCTCATTTTATGGATCACAAAATGTTCATGGCATCCAGGAAAAATATAAATTCCAAAATGCTTCTCTGGCCAACTCTTCCACTATTCTGTAATCCTGTGGTCTTTCATTTCTTATTTCAACTTGCATACACAATCCCCTTTCCCATTACGACCTTATCTACTTGATTATAGTATGAACAAGCTTCGGATAAAGAAACAGAGTCCCTATCCATTTAATAGAATCAGTAAAATTGCAAATAAACAGATTAAACTAAAGCTGAACGCAATGCCGCCAGCTAGTTTACTGCCTCTCCACCACGATTCAAGTCCTCTAATAATAGTCATGCTAAAAATAATAGTCCCTGGAAGTATAGCGGGAAGTGCTGCGGCAGTGAATCCTGTTACGAACACATAAACCGCTAACGATAGAATAAGTACAATATCAATATTTCGTGTTACTTTAAACTTTCTTTCCAACATACCCCTCCATCAACATAAAGCCCGTAAACCGTTTATTTCATTTTAGTAGAACAGAGATTGATCGTCATGTCCCCTCCATACATGAAAGGAAAAAGAGGTTTTCCATACAGAAGGTCTGGACCGCAGTAAAGCCATGTCGAGGTCTTCAAGGGAACGCCTCCTGAATAGCATATAAATTATTCTATAAATCCCCAATTGTATAAACGTAAACTTGATCCTTACCTCCCTCAGGTAAAACCAAATGGGCATTTATGGTAAAATGAATAAAAAAGGTGTGGATCGTATGAGTAACTCTAAAATCACTGACTCTCTCCGGAGTATGTTTTCGCTGAAAAATACCTGGCTTAGCTGAGTATCGCTCCTAATCAACATGGCGGCCATTCTATTGTTTAACACATTTCTCAATAATGATCCGCCAGGGGAATATATGACCGCCCCTGCAACGATTATTTTTACTCTTTTAGCCCTAGCTGCATTAACCGCCTTGATCGCTTTATTCATCAGTAAAGGTTTTGGAAGATGGATCGCAGTGCTTTCCCTCATCCTGGCATTACCTGTAGCCTTTATACTCTATTTAGCCGTCGCGGTATCAGGCATGGGGCAGCCACATTAATTTTTTGCTGCTCCCTCTTAAACTTCATAAAGATATTGAAATGTTAATAAGGAGGCCGATTAAGATGAGACCAAACCCCGCCAGACGTGATTCATTACCATTCAAAAACAAAGCTTCCGGCACGCCCGGCGAATGGTATCTCGGGGACAAACCGGATACCATCTCCGATTCCAAGCATCCCATTCTATTCATCCACGGATTTAATCGATCCTCAAACACGTGGTATGAAGGCAACGATATGTACGCGACCGCTTACGAGAATGGCTACGAAACTGCCTTTATCGATGTCTATCCAGACCGGAGCATGTGGGAGAACGGCGCTTTACTCGCACAAAAAATAAAGGAAATCTACCAGCATTTTGGAGAAAAAATCGTAGTCGTCGCCCACAGTAAAGGCGGCCTTGATACGCAGGTCGCTCTCGTTCACTATGGTGCCGACCCCTATATCGAACGAATGATCACGCTCGCCACTCCTTATTACGGTTCGCAACTAGCGGATTTAGCCTACAGCCGCTGGGCCAGCTGGCTGGCGAATATACTGGGTAGTAAAAATGAAGCCACCTACTCCCTGCAAACCGGCTACATGAGCCATTTCCGCTCCGAAACCGACAGCCAGCCAAATGCGTATCAGACGCCGTTTTATACCCTGGCCGGCACGAAATGGGGTCGGTTTGGCAGCTCATTATACTGGGGAGGCTTATACTTGCGGGCGTATGGCAGCAATGACGGAGCCGTTACGGTGAAAAGCTCGCGGATTGAATATGCGACTGAAATCCAGGCCGGGGAATGGGACCACACAACGATTAAAGAGGGTTCCTCGACATTCGACGTTTTTGAGCCGTTTTTACAGGAAAAAGCAGCGTCCTTTGCGAATCGTCAGGCCGCGCACACAGCCCATGAGGTGCAGAATCCCGAAGCTGGAAACTACGTGAGCGGCGGAGCATTCACCGGTACGACGAATGAAACCATCCATGTGGAAAAAAGGGTTTATGAATTGACCGTCAACTGGTTGAGTAACCAGGCGGATTCCAACTTAACCCTTACCGATCCTGAGCGGAATGCCCATCCGTATTTCACAACGGGTCAAGATTCAGATGCTTTTTTCGAAGGAGCGTACCATCACACCCTCACCATTCACAATCCGGCATCCGGAACATGGACGCTGGAAGCAAGCTCTGTTCAGAAGGAGCACTACTTATTACACGTCAGCTTCGCGAGTCCGCTTAACGCTTTACTCAGCACGGCACTTTCCAGCGATGACAGGAATATAACAATAAAAACTCATAACTTAGAATACCAAACCAATGTAACGATCGATTATTACAAAAATGGCCAGTTGCAGCTCAGCGATATGAAAGCCAGTCAGGTAAGCAAAACCGACTTCCACGTACCCGACCTCGGCGAAGGTATGTATAATATGACAATGAATATTCACGGAAGCTATGCCCAGCAGCCTTTTCGCCGTACCATCATTCAATCCATTTATGCAGATGACCACGGTAACCTCTACTAAAGCGAATGGAGCGAGGGCCTCTCCGCTCCTGTAACCTTTTGTAGATATTTGTAAAATGATTATCATCTTAGCTTAATGTCCCTGAAACCTCCTTGGAAAAATTCTCTGTTAGACTAAGGATTAGTTTGAAAGACACGCACTATTCAACATACATCGTTTCAAAACGACAGGAAGTACATAAATCAGATACACAAGACAGCCCTCTTTCAAACTTCTATTGCCCAACGTCCGCAGGAATTTACAACAAGGAGGAGTTTGAATGTATAAATCTAGATCATCCGTACGAAAATATGTGGTTTCATCCACTATGGCCGCAACCATCGTCCTCTCGCCTATGGCAGCTCAGGGTGTATTTGCGCAGGCGAATCCAGACCAAATAGAGGAAAGTGACGCTCAAGAGTCTTCAGAAATTTCCTTCCTGCATAAAGGGGATCAAGGGGAAAGTGTAGAAGCTCTGCAAACTAAACTTCAATCGCTTGGTTATTATACATATAGCCTGGACGGCCTTTTCGGCCCGATTACCGAAGACGCCGTGGAAGAGTTTCAAGCTGATCAAGGTCTCAAGGTAGATGGATTGGCGGGACCGAATACAATGGCCGCGCTATCATCCACCGAAGATACAGGTAAAGAGACTGATGAAGCTCAAGCTCAAGATGAACAGGAAGCAGAAGAAGCACCTGAGGAAGAAGTATCAGCTTCTGGAGAAGTGGATTCCGAATCCAGCGAAGTGGCTGAGGTTGCCGAAGATCTCATCGGCGTCCCTTATGTCTGGGGCGGTACCACACCAGACGGTTTCGACAGCAGCGGCTTCATTCAATATGCTTATGAACAAGCCGGAATCGACCTATCCCGTACGCACCGTACGAATTGGAGTAATAACGGCGAATTCGTTGAGTCACCGGAGGTTGGAGATCTTGTCTTTTTCGAAGACACCTATGATGTAAATGGCGCTTCTCACAGCGGCATTTATGTAGGGGATAACAAGATCGTTCACGCAGGAAGTGACGGCATTGAATACGCCGATCTGACGAATGACTACTGGCAGGACCACTATTTAGGTACGAAGTCTTTTGAATAATAATTAGAAAAAGCTGGCCCCAGCATCATGCGGGGGTCAGCTTTTTGATTACATAGCTCTAGTAAACTTTCATGTTGATTTAAACTAAAGCTCCCGTTTGTTGAAGACTTGATTTCGAGATATTTTGGGTCCGTTACTCTTTGTCGAAGAGGGCTGGTGGGGAAATAACTCGCTTTCCTATGGTCCTACAAGATGTGGGGTCGATCGACGTTGCCACAGGACGTGGCGATCTTAGTCGATCCTCCTTATTACCAGGAGCTTCCTCGCTCGTTTCACTCCCTGCGGGATCTCACCTAGTCCCTTCTCCCATGGGAGTCTCGCCATTTCCCCACCAACCCATCATTTTCTTGGGAACGGACCCTGTTAATAGGAGAAACGGGAAGCTGAAATTGTCTAAAATGCTTCTATAACGAGGTTTACCCTTTGGACAGACTCGGAATTTAACGTAGGCCGTTCTTCCTCAGGTGGAGTATATACGTAAAGGATTTCAAGCGCTCCATGATCGCAAAGGGGTGGAAGGGAACGGCGAAGACTCCTGTGGGATGAACATGATCGGTGAGATCCCGGAAGGCGTAGCCTGAGGAAGCTCACCACATGCCCACGGAAAGCGAGCCGTTCCCTGGAGCCCCTTCTCCACCCAATATCTCGAAACTGAGTCTTCAGCTAAACGGCCCTATTACGTAATCAACCTCTTATAAAAAATCATCAATAACTTTTTACAAAGTCTCTTCCTTAGCGCTTACCCTAAGACGATTGTTTTTTGAGCATCTTCTTCACGACCTTGGCCGAATGCACTTTCGTATCCAGACACGGAGAGACTTCGGTTTCATAGTTCTGGTTCCTAAGAGCGTCTTTTAACTCGGTAATGGTATCACAATCCGGGAAGCGATTGTAGATCGATCCATACTGCAGGTACTGGTGCGTGTCACTGCCGCCTACTACCGGCGTGTCATATTGTCTGCCGAGGTTCTCTACTCTTTGTTTCATCGTCCTGCCGTACTTAAATAAATCCTTGCCATTAATATCAAATGCATCAAATTGACGCAGGATCTCCTCATCATGATGCACCCACGGAGTAGATTCTCGATAAGGGTGCGCCGCAATTTTAAGAACATCATAGTCAGCCAGAAATTCTACTAAATCCTTCACGTTTATAAACTGATCTTCCTCTTCGTGACCGATTAATCGTTTTCTGATGGCCTTAATGCTGTCACGATCTCCCACCACTAAAAAGTGGCCCGTTTCTTTTACATCAATTTCAATTCCAGGGAAAACCTTTAACTCACCTACCTGGTAATGGCCCCCTTGATAAGGAAAGACCTCTTCCATTTCTTCATAAAAGGATAAAAAATTCTCGGCGTTAAAATGCTCAGTGACAGCTACAGCATCAAGTCCATTTTCATGGGCTGATTCCATTTTTTCTTTAAATTCTTCCGTAGATACGGGGATTTTTTTGGATAAATTGGCGTGTGTGTGGAAATCAATATTCATCATCGGATCCCTCTTTCTTTTCTATTTATAATGGATAATAGTTCCCTGCTGCGTAGATTACGAGTAAGATAGCGATGGAAAGCAGAGAAAATCTATAATCCTGGGTTGTCAGTTTCAGATGTGACAGCTTTTGTTTCTTAGCTTCTTTGTTATGAAGGGAATAAGAAAACCCTTTGACCTCTAAAGCTTCTACCGTCGTACGAGTTTTCTTCGCAGTATTCAGCATCATCGGATAGAACGCTTTGACGACAATTTTGGAATAATAATAGACGGTTCTCCATTTCAGGAAGCCGCCGTTCACTGGCGCTTTCCCTCTTAAGCGGAACGAAAGGATAATCTGCTGATACTCATCTAATAAAATAGGAAGCATGCGGTATCCATACGATACGGCGAAGCTGAACTGGGCTGGGACGCCGAAGCTTAGTAACGCATCACTGAGCTTCTCCGGGTCCATGCTGGCAAAGGCGGCAATACTCGCGATCGACATAATCGTTATTTTCATCGTGAAGGTAATTAAGGAGGAAAACGCAGCCCATTCCCCTCCGAACAATAAGACTAAGAGGAGGATATAAAATAATTCTCCGATCACCCCTATCGTCAATAAACCTATGATCAGGGGGCTGACGCGTGAAACGAATGAAATAATCGTCGTATAGACAAGCAGACCTACCAGAATCGTCTGGTTAAACGTAAACCAGGGAAGCAGGCTGACAATGAAATACCAGACAATAATTAATCTCGGGTCTTTTTTTCCCATATAGGAATCTTTCTTACCGAAAGCGGTTTTCAATAACTCCAGTTTGATCCATTCTAAATTGTACGTTTTCTTCAAGCGGCTAACGAACTCCATAGCTCTCCTCCCTTTCTACATCGTTCATAAAATCGGAGATGGATAAAGCTACAGGATCTAACATCAACTGATTGGAAAGCTGAACAATTTGAGGAGGGATTAATCCGGCCCGGTCACAAATCTGCTCCTTGGCAAACAAGTCCACCGGTGCCCCATCAAATACAATTTTTCCTTTATCCATAACAATCACCCGGCTGGCCCACTCGGCGACTAATTGCATATCGTGGGTAGCAATCAACACACTTTTCACTTGCTCGCTGACTTGATGCAGGGTTCTGACCATCTCCTGACGGCTTTTGACATCAAGGCTTGCGGTCGGTTCGTCTAACATAAGCAGCGAAGGCTGAATCGCAAGCCCGATCGCTAACGAGGACCTTCTTTGCTGACCGCCGCTCAGTAAACGTCCGTCTTTTTCAATCACTTCTTCCAGACGAAAAGAAGTAACCAGCTGCTGCAGGAAGTCATCCATCTGCAGTTCTCTAGAATCCGCAAAGAAAGACAAGTCTTTCGATATGCTATCCTCGATAAACATCTCTTCTGGATTTTGAAACACGTACGCTACGACCTGTGATAATTTCTCGAGTGACGTCTTCTCAAGTTCGTACGGCCCAATATGTCCTGTGCCTTCTGAAGGTTTGATAATTCCAGCCAGACATTTCATCAGCGTAGTCTTGCCGGCTCCGTTCGTGCCGACTAAAGCAATCCGCTCTTTTTCTTTAATCGATAGATCAAGATCATCTAATATGGTAATTTTCTGGTTTTTCAGGGACTTGGCATAGTGGCTCACATGCTCAAGACTCACGATTTCTTCTCTATCTTCGTTTACTTCAGAAACACGCCTCTCTCTGCCTGTATCCTTCCTTTTATAACCCCCAAAGTAGTCCACGGCTTCATCGATGGTGATGGGCAGACTGTTTTTTTCCGGATTCCTGGCGCCAACAGCCGCCTGGGTCACCTGTGGCGGGAAGATCTGACGGACAAGTAGATCGTCAATCCGTTGAAGTCCGGTTTTCACATCATGCTTCCATAGCACGCCTCCCTGATCGAGCAGCGCTACATCCGAGCAGAAATCAGCGATGAATTCGGTATGATGTTCAATGACGATAATGGTCTTGCCATGCTCTTGTTGAAGAATTTTTAACTTCTCGTAAATTTCCTTCGCATGATGCGGATCCAGCTGCGCGACAGGCTCATCAATAATAAGGATCTCCGGATTTAAGGCTAAAACGCCTGCGATCGCTGTTAAGTGCTTTTGTCCACCGCTAAGCTGCCAGATACTTTTATCTTTAATATCCGTTAACCCCAGCACATCCAGGGCCCATTCGGCTTTTTCTTTAAAATCAGGTTCTCCGAAGTTTAAAGGGGCAAAGACGACATCCTCAAATACCGTCGGACGCATTAATTGGTTCTCGAAATCCTGATACACATAACCTACTTTCTGACTCAACACAGCGACAGCAGATTCATACATATTAATTCCGTCTACAGAAACGGAGCCTTCGAAGTCCCCGGTATAATAATGCGGAATCAGCCCATTGATGGTTTTACACAAGGTGGACTTGCCGCTTCCATTGCCACCGATGATCGCTAGAAATTCTCCCTTATTCACCGTAAGAGAGGAATCCTGGAGGACCCAATCCGTGCCTCCAGGATATTTAAAAGATACTTGATCGATCGTAATGATGGGTTCCTTCATGCTGACTTCCCTTCCTTACGCTGGCTGGAAGACCCCATCATTTTCACCGCGATCGAAACTGCTACAACGAAGATGATAGCGGCAGCAGAAATCGGCAGCCAAATATACCCTTCTCCAAACTGTTCTAAGAACTCAGGCTCCCATACGGCGAAGTTGATATCCATCTCTGCCATAAATTCGGCCACAATTCCAACGAAGGTGAGGAAAATCGCGAGGATGACAAACCTTACCGACAACCATCCCGTCATAGAGGCTTTCACGCGACCTTCACGAGGCTTAATTCCGAGCAGAGGTTCAATTTTTCCATATAATCTGGGAATTAAATACAAGGTAGGAATCAGACCAAAAATGATGCCGGAAATTATCATTTCTGTCAGGAAGCTGAGTCCCTCAATCGCGAGGATCGATTCCGGCAATCCAGGCACGGCTTCTACTTCTTCAATGCCAAACCAGACCTTACCCACATCGACGATCGTACTTAGCATTTGATCAATGGCAATCCCGACAAGCGCTGCAATACCGATCTGCTTCTTACTTTTAAGGTTGGTTACCAGCAAGCCGGCAATGTACATGGCGAGTGTAAATTGAATAAAACCTTCTAATTCTCCAAGTCCACCAAAATCACCTAACAGTAAATCCCCAAAAATAATTTCGCCTACAGAAGCTCCAACTGCTGCATATAAAGGGTGAAAAAGCATAACTAACGACAAAGGAATAAAGGCAAGATACGAAACGGAAATTTCTACAGGACCTATTACAAATTCAGGTAGCAGCTCTGTGAATAAATTAGCCAGTCCAAACAAAGACATCGCTAAAATAAAAATCATCATCTTCTGAGACTGCGAATACTGCTCACGGTTTAATTGGTTCATGTGAATGACCTCCCTAATGTTTTTCTAATTCTTATGGTAAGAAACAAACGTAAATGGACTTCCCCGCTTTTCTATAAAGGTTTGTAAATAAAGTAAACATTTTTATAAGAATGAAAGTTTTTTTTCAAACAAAAAAGAAATCGGGTTATACTTCACGAGGGAGGGGTGGATATGGAGTCATTATTTTCACTGGAAGGAGTTCACTTAACTCCGAAGCAGAGAAGAATCGCCGATGTGGTGGAGAAAGAGGGAACGTCCATCGTTTATCACACGGAAAAGGAAATAGCCGATAAATCGGGGGTCAGCGTCCCCACGGTATCAAGGTTCTGGCCGCTTATCGGCTTTACGAATTTCAAGGATTTCAAGCAGGTGATGAAGGGTCGGATCGAAGTGACCCCGGAGAATAAATTTAAGAACTTCGCCGAGCAGATGGATGAAGATCACATCTTGAATCGACTGATTGAACATCATTTTAAAAATCTGGTTCAGACTGGCAACCATCTGAACAAAGAACATATGCAAAAAGCGATTCAGACGATCTGCACCGCTTCAGACGTGTATATTTACGCACCCGCTTCATCGGAGGGACTTGGGGATCTACTAGAATTTCGTCTGAAACGGTTTGGTATTCGGATCGAACGGATCGCTAAAAGCGGATTTGAAGTCTACGAATCGATGCTGCACATGTCCTCAGCTTCGACCCTGATCGTTTTTCAATTTGTCGAGATGCTTGCTGAAACCCAGGCCTTATTTGAACATGCCAATTCCCTGGGAATGAAAATTATATTAATTACCGATCAATTGGTTTCGAACTTGCATGAGTATGTAGACTATTCGCTTTACACACACCGCGGGGAAATGTGGGAATTCCATACGATGGTGGCTCCCGTCGCTGTTCTCGAGGCCATGGTGATGGGCGTGGGGCTGGAATTAGAGGAAGTATCACTGGAACGTTTAAAAACATTAAGTGACTTACGAAAAACGTATAAGCATTTAATTCCTAAGTAACATCATGAAAAAGGATGACCCCTGCTTGAAGCAGAGATCATCCTTTTTTAGTACCCTATTCTTTTTTATACGATGAACTATTGATGGACCGGTTCTTTTTCCTTCAGCCCAAGCGTTCTCGCCGTGGAACTGTGGATTTCGTTCAGAAGATCCTGATGCTCACTCAGCGATTTCCCGTAAGAAGGAACCATTTCCGTAAGCTTCGGCCCCCATTCATCCATATATTGCGGGAAGCATCGATCGAGCACGTCCATCATGACATGCACCGCCGTAGAAGCACCCGGCGAAGCACCGAGTAATGCTGCAATCGATCCATCGGCACTATTCACAATCTCGGTACCGAACTGCAGCGTTCCTTTACCGCCTTCTTCTGTATCTTTAATCACCTGCACACGCTGGCCTGCGACGACAAGATCCCAATCCTCGCTTTTCGCATCCGGGATAAATTCGCGCAGCGCTTCCATCCGTTGTTCTTTCGTCTGCATGACCTGACCAATTAAGTATTTCGTCAGGGATATTTCCTTCACACCCGCCGCAAGCATGGTCAAGATATTACTCACTTTAATCGAAGTGAATAAATCAGCGAGCGAACCCGCTTTTAAGAACTTCGGAGAGAAGCCGGCAAACGGACCGAACAACAGCGACTGCTCGTTATCGATATACCTCGTATCCAAGTGTGGTACCGACATCGGCGGAGCACCAGCTGCAGCCTTGCCATAGACTTTCGCCTCATGCTGCTTCGCCACTTCCGGATTGTTACAGACCATGAACTGTCCGCTTACTGGAAAACCGCCAAAGCCTTTCCCTTCAGGCACACCGGATTTCTGCAGCAGATGCAGACTGCCGCCACCGCCGCCGACAAAGACGAAATCAGCGGAATGAAGCGCCGTTTGATCACTGTCCATATGCTGGACTTTGACCATCCACGAGCCATCATCTGCACGCTTCACATCGTCCACGCGCTGATTATAGTGCAATTGAACGTCCTGGCTTTCCAAGTGATCAAACATCTTCTCGGTTAAGGTTCCGAAGTTCACATCGGTTCCGGTTTCCATTCGAGTCGCCGCCACCGGCTCATCCAGCGTGCGGTTCTTCATAATCAGCGGAATCCATTCCTTCAGCTTTTCCGGATCCTCGGAAAATTCCATCCCCTTAAATAGTGGATGATCGGTCATCGTTTCATAACGCTTTTTCAAAAAGTTAATGTTGTCTCTGCCGTGTACGAGACTCATATGAGGCAGGGAGCGCACGAATTCTTCCGGGTTATGGATGTAGCCTTTGCTTAGGAGGTATGACCAATACTGCTTCGTAATCTGGAACTGTTCATTGATTTTAATCGCTTTACTGATATCGATCGATCCATCGCTCTGCTCTTTTGTGTAATTGAGTTCACAAAGTGCCGCATGGCCCGTCCCGGCGTTATTCCATACGTTCGAGCTTTCTCCACCTGTCTTATCAAGCTTTTCAAACACTTTAATATTCCAATCGGGTGCTAATTCTTTCAGAAGCGATCCTAATGTGGCACTCATGATGCCGGCGCCGATCAGGACGACATCCTTACTCGTTTCTCTGTTGGTCATTGTTAACCATCCTTATTCCTGAGTTTTGCAGAGAAGCAGCGAGCGGTATTCAGTCGCGCCTCTCCAATGATTATTTACTAGCTACCTATATGATAACGCTTTAACAGTGAAAAAGTCATGCTTCCTTACCCATTATACATGATTCATAACTGGTAAAAAAAGGTTCATTTATCCGGTAAGGGATCCCCTCCCCTTACCACGTCAACCTGGAATCCTTGATTTCTTCTTCCCAAAAATCTTTTAATTCCTTAACCATTTGCATGGGCAGGACACCTTCTGAGGCACTCAGATTGTGATTTAATTGTGAAATATTTTTAGCTCCAGGAATGATGACAGACACCTCTCTGTACGAAAGAATAAATCGCAGGGCTGCCTGTACCATCGAGTAGTCATTCCCTACAATACGACGAACTTGTTCGACTAACGTTCCTCTTCTTTCGATTTCCTCTGCACTCCACCTGCTTCTGATTCCACTAAAGGTGCTGTTGGCATCGTACTTTCCGGTAAGCCATCCAGAATCAAGTGGAACCTTGGTAATAACGCCAACTCCTTGCTCATGGGCTGATGACATGGCGTCCGCTGGTTCTTGATGGAAAAGGTTGAACATCACCTCAATGACCTGACTCTCCGTTTGATTCAATAGTTCAGCCATCTCTTTTCCCGTATCGACCGAAGCCCCAAAAGCTCTGATCTTTCCCTCGTCTTTCAGTTTTTGTAGTACCTCAAACTGCGGACTATTTCCATGAAGAGAGGAGAAAGGAGGATTATGCAGGAGAAGACTATCCAGATAATCCGTCTGTAACCTTCGTAAACTATCTTCTACTGATGCTATCAATCTTTCAGGATCAAAGTTTTGTTCATCATTCGGATGATGGCCGCATTTACTGCTAATGACCACCTGATCTCTTTTTCCTTTAAGAGCTTGTCCCAGCAGTTCCTCACTTTTACCCGCGCCATAATTAGGAGCGGTATCAAAGAAATTGCAGCCCGAATCCTTAGCTGCCTTCACTAGATCAATCGCTTCATTATCGGACATCTTTCCCCAGTCTTTCTCATTACCTAATTGCCACGCTCCAAAACCAACTTCGGACACTTGAATTCCTGTATTACCTAAGCTGCGTGTTTTCAATTTGGTTTTCACCTTCTCTGTTTCATTTTTAAGTTAAAGGTACGGATTAAGTAAAATAGATCGATGTTTCTTATGCGTTCTTATTCGACGAATGAATAGGAATAAACCTTCCACTGACAGTTTACACCCAAGAACGAACAAATTCTAATAGGAAGATGATGCACCGATGTCATAAGAGTTCTATAAGAAGCCTTAGACTCTTTTAGAAAAAGAACGGACAACCTAGAGTCCTGTTGCTTCGACAACTCTACCATTCTTATGGATAGGGTTGTTTTTCTTTTTAAACAGAGTTCCAATCTCTGGAATGGTAAAATAGAATTAACTTACTACCTTTCGATACATGAGGAGGCGGAGCTGATATGTAAAACAGACAAATCAGTAGATCTTTAAAATGGAGGGGAGAGGATGACTTGGCTTTTAATTTCTTTGTAGGGGCGTTATTGGTTTTTACTATAGGAAACTATCTATTTTTCTTATGGGATCAACAGAAATATTGGTTGTCTTTAACGAAAATTAGAAAGACTTTGTACACTCTTTATGTGGGTGGACTCGCTGTAGGACTGTTGGTGGGAGAGACACATCTATCTAATTGGCCGTTCATCTTAACAATCACTACTGTCATAGTATTTATGGATTTAGCGTTATTACTAACTCCAAGCATTATGAAGCTATGGAAAGCAGAGTTTGAACGCAATAACGATTTGCAAAACATTATTCTGACATATGAAAAGGTGAGAAAAGCAAATTACCGACGGGTTGAAACCATGTCAGCCATGATTCAAAATGCACATAACTATTTTCCAGATGATTACTTTCCGATGCTAAGTCGCGCTAGAGATATAGAAAAGTACCTAAAAGAGTACACAGACCTGTATGGTATATCTGTTCAAGTGTCTCCCTTGGAAGTGTCTCCGCCTGAGTATAATCCTGGATGGGAAACAATGAGTGAAGAAGAAAAATATGAATATGAAGAAGTCCAGCCTGTATATGAAGCTATTTTAAGACAGTTGGACACCATTGAAGCCACTCATAATTTTGAGATGGGAAATCATAAAGAGGAATATGCCGATTACCTGCTTCAATATGAAGTGGTTTCTTTAATAGAGGAAGAAAGCATGATTGTTCCCGTGATCAACAATAAAGAGCACTATTTAATAGTTTTGAAGAGTGAACGCGGGGAAGTATTAGAAATAGACGCTCTTCATATCGTTAATCTAACCAACCTGTATCACCTGTATCGTTAGCTATGTGTTATAATAAGTGTAAGAACACTTGTAAAAGGAGGGCTTACTATGAGTATCAAACTTCCTCAGAAAACAAAAATTAGAGGCAAAGTTCTGAAAGGTGCTAACAATCGCCATGCCCGCTTCTCCAGGGAAGGACAAGTGACTACGTTATCGGAGCATTCCAAAAGTAAAACGACCAAAGAACTTGAAAGACTGAATAAAAAAATAATGTCGTATCTGAATCGATAGATTACAAACAGGGTGCCCCAATAAGCACCCTGTTTTTTTGTATAGATTTCCTGTCCTTTGAATAGAATGAGTAAAAACAAGGGAGAAGGGAGATCAAGCCAAATGGCTAAAGATCCCAAACGAATTGAAAAATTCAAGCGTGGCATTACTCATTTTTCAGAAGAAACGTTGGCTAATTCAAAAATGGCAAAGCTCCATAAAGAAGCCATGAAAAAGATTCTAGCGTATAAAGGAAGATTTGGTTGATAGATAGATTTACAAACGGTTTATGACTGGGAATCGATTAACCTAACGTACGAACTGTAGAACAATATGATTTGTATTTATAGCTTAATCGGAACAGAGACATCTATTGTCTGCGGAAAGGTTGTGGGTTCAAATCCAATAACCCCCCTTAACTTTGTCTTAGGAGAGCAGCTTTTTCTTTCAAAATCCCTACTAATAAAAAAGCGGCGATTCTAATTGAAGAACCTCCTCCAGTATCCGTATTAAAAAAAGAGCTTCCACTTTCATGGAAGCTCTTTTCATATTATCTATGCCACTACTACAAAGCAGGTGAAAATAAACGGGCAAAAGATTCCTTGGTTCGAACAAGGACCCCTCTATTTTGAAAAGCTTCTGCATCCACTTTATGGCTGTTCTCCATATCATGTTTATAGTTATCGATCAGACTCTGCACGCTTGAAGTCCGGAATAAAAAGGCATTCACTTCGAAATTTAAATTCAGGCTTCTAAAATCGACGTTAGCCGTCCCGATTGACGCAGACCGACCATCTACAATCATAATTTTCTGGTGCATAAACCCTTTTTGATACTGATAAATCTCAATTCCTTTATTGAGGAATTGAGCAAAATAAGACCGGGTGGCATATTTCGGTAAATAACCATCACTGATCTCGGGCACCATCAATTTAACCTCGACCCCTTTCTTCGCCGCCATGGACAGGGCCGTACGAATGTCCTTATCCGGCACGAAGTAAGGCGTAGCGATCCACACAGAATGCTTAGCGGTCGCAATCATATCGAAATAAAGCTCCGCGATCATGCCCTGATTGGCGTCAGGACCACTGCCCAGTATCTGTACCCCGCCAGAGTACTCCTCCTTATTCTGAACAGGCGTGTACGTATCCAGACCCAGGGTCTCATTTTTCAAATAGGACCAGTCAATCATGAAAATCGTCTGGAGACTTCGTATGGATTCTCCTTTTACTTTCAGGTGCGTATCCCGCCAGAAACCGATTTTAGGATGTCGTCCAAGATATTCATCACCGATATTTAGGCCGCCGACAAACGCAGTGTCGCCATCGACTACAATAATTTTCCGATGGGTGCGGAAATTAATCTTCTGAGTGAAGAATCCACTTGTTATAGAATGAAAACAAGCCATTTCGACACCGGCTTTTTTCATGCTGCGCTTCGCATTCCCCGACATTCCAATACTGCCGGCCGCATCAAAAATGACCTTAACCTCAAGACCCTGTTCCGCTTTTTCCTTCAGAATATCGATAATCTCCTGGCCAATCTGGTCATCACGAAAGGTATAATACTCCATGTGAATATATTCTTTAGCTTCCTGCAAACGTTCTTTAATAGCAGGAAACGTCTCGTCCCCATCTTTTAAGACGGATACTTCAGAAGAGAAACTAATCGGAAAGCCTGATTCCGCTTCGATTCTATTGGAAATAAACTGCTCTTCACTGGTCAGCTGATTCCAGCCACTAGATGTGTTTTTATCGATAGAAGAATCTAAATACCTTTGGTTATCCTCTCTTTTACTTTCGAATAAATGTCCTCTGACCTGTAATTGACCTGAATAGACAAAGAAAACGTAACCCACCACCGGGAAAAATAGGATCGAATAGAGCCATAATAGTGTTTTGTGGGGCGAACGATTTTCCAAAATCAGTACATAACAGACAGATACTATGATTACTATATAAACAGCGGCGGCCGATACCCTGATCGGAAAGGGCTGCTCGCTAAATAACGTCAGATAAAATGTAATGCCGAGTAGTAGAATGAAAACGATTTGTCTCATTTGCTTCATTAGGTGTACTTCTCCCTCTTTTTCTCCGTGTAAATCTTCCTATAATACATCTGCCAATTTCCCTTTTAAAAAATGAAATAAACATGGGTGATCGAAGGAAGAACCGTTCACACTATTCAGCTCCTGAGACCCTCGTTTAAATGCCGCAAGCACCATTATCTCACGTTTTTCCAGTCCCAGATTTCAGCTGCTACTCTCACTGGACAATCCCAATGAACATAATGGCTGGTATTTTCTCCCCCCCGTAACTGTGACCTTTTTAACTCATTCTATACTTTTTCAATCCTTTTTGCCTGGGGAGATCAGTAGGAGGCAAGGTGGAATGGAGTCATAAAACCGGACATTCAATGTGTGGATAAGCAGTGGAGCACGGTTCTAATTAGAATGCTTTAATGATTGCCAAAAGGCTCTGACGGTCTGCTTTTAAAACGTAGTGAACATCCACTTTCTTAAAATTTGTGGAGATGGTCGAATCGAGAAAAAAGTTAAAGCCCCTGCCCTGAAAATATATACACAATGGAGGGGGATCTTGTAGATGAGGAAATGGTTGATTAATTCATAGACTGTTTATTTCCCGCTACTCTTAACAGTGGTCTTGTCCAAATGGGCTAGACCTATAGTTTTGTAGACAACCGAAACACGTATCATAGGTTAAGAAGGATGAAGAAGGATGGAAACATGCGGGCTGCTATTTCCGTTGCTCACCTGAAGAACCCTAACCTTTACGAAAGTAAAACTTTTCACCTACGCTCGTTTATAATGACCATTTTGACTCACGACTCCCCCTCTTTTTTGTAAATAAAAGGAGGAATTGTGAATTAAAAGAAGAATATATCTATTTGTATTTGAGTGAAAATATAACGATAATAGGAAAACTATATACCCAATTAAGAGATAATAGAAGTTATCATGGTTCACTTATGGTCTTTAGATGGGCTCCGCCTAAAGCCTATGCATATAAACGATAATAAGAACGGAGGATGATACGTTGTTGTTAATGATCGAGTTAGTTGGTTTCTTAATATTTCTTAGTGTATTTCTTTTATTTCAAAAGAAATTCGGAAAGATATTCATGTCCTATGTGTCTATAGGGATTGCAGCTTTCTTTCTAATTTCCCTTTTGTCCTTCGGCATCGATGATTCATCAAGATTACTTTTTGTACTTGGAATCGTTACTATGATTGGCCTGGTCCGTACTCTCAAGAAAGAAAAAAAACAATTGAAATAGCCCTCTCCTTTTATAGGAAGGGCTTTGTTTATGTCCAATGATAAGGAGGTGACCTATGACTCATGCTGAACAGATCTAAAAGAACTACATATCTCTCGTCGTTGTCGTCCCGTCCATTAAGTCATTAGACAAATGAAAAACTAAAAACAATTTATGGAGGAATTATTCTACATGCCCCGACAGGTTCAAAGAATAAGGTCGAAAGCCTCCATTAACTGATTTTGAGTTCCCATAAACTCCTGAAGTCCCCCAACTCCCATTGTGTTCCACACGGATGTCCTTTGCATCTACCAACCTATCTGTGCTGATCGATCAGGATCGGGTTCCCATCAGGGTCTACCATAGTAATGTTTTCCGGCCCCTCCGTCGTTTCGTCAGCTTCAGATACCAGGTTCACTCCGTGTTCCTTAAGATGCTTCTGGATTTCCCGCACATCTGTAAATGGATTCACATCTTCGGCATTCTGATTCCAGCCAGGATTGAACGTTATGATGTTGTCTTCAAACATTCCCTGAAACAGACCAATGACACTGTTTTCATTCTTCATCATCAGCCAATTTTGCGTAATGTCACCCCCGAATACTTCAAATCCCAGCTTTTCATAAAAGGCTTTCGATGTATGAATGTCTTTCACACTTAAACTTATAGAAAAAGCACCTAAACGCATAAAAATTCCTCCTGGATATTTATTTGTACTTAGATAGGTTCGCTTTTATTGGGTAAAAGTCCTTTTTCACGTTCTCCATCTGCAAAAGTTTCCTTACTATATTTGTCCTAAATGGAAGCGGCCTGTAAGCAAATACCCACAAGCCCAAATAAAAATCCCCCTCATGAAGAGGAGGATACATCCAGCGCCATCTTTAAATACTCGACAAACAACTCCGACTGCTCCTTCACTCTCACCTTTTCCTCAGGCAGAATGGCATGGTCAAGCGCCAGACCATCTACAAACGTAATAATCGATCTCGCTAACAACTCGCTATCATAGCGGTCGCTGAACTCTCCGGCTTCCTGACCGGCTTTAATGATTTCGTCGTAAATGCTCAGTCCTATCTCATACCGCTTCTCCCCATAGGTGCGACGGCGTTCATCGTTGCGGCCGGTGATAAAGAATTCGAGCTTGCTCGGGGCGAGCGGGTCCATATTCGCATCAGGACTTCCAACTTCTCCGAACATCAGCTCCATGAGTAGGGTCCAGTGCTGAGATACTGATTCTTCAAGAGAAAAATCTGCCTCTTCCGCTTCCTGACTAAGTCCTTCTTCAAGAATCGCTTCGAACAGATCCTCTTTATTAGCAAAGTATTGGTAAAGCCCGCCCCGGCTGACATTGGCGGCTTCCATGACGTGCTTCATCGTCGTATGTTCATAACCATGCTCGATAAAAACGCTGGTTGCGGCCTCCATAATATCAGCTCGTCGTTGCTTCAGGTGCTCTTTGCTTACTCGTGGAGACATCTGCATTCCCTCGCTCTACTTTTCGTTTTGTCAAAAATCCAATCAGTGATACCAGGACGAGAAGGCTCGCCGTAATCGTAAACGTCGGAACCACTCCGATGATCGTCGCGATCCACCCTCCAAGCAGCGGACCAATGATCGTCGCCGTTGTCATCACGCTGTTGAGAACGCCGAACACGCGGCCCGTCATATGGACAGGCGTGTGTACTTGGACGGTCGCCTGGAAAGGGACGAAAATCAGGCTCGCTGAGAAGCCGGCCGTGAATCCGAGTCCTGGCCCCCAGAGGATGGAATAACCAAGGTCGTAATGGGCAAGGACACCCATCATGCCAAAGCTCGCGCCGATCCCACAAACGCCAAGAAGCATGAGTGGATAAGGATTATAGTCAGTTTTTTTCGTTAGTAAAAAGCCAGCCGTGAACATCCCGAGACCAGACCCAGTCACAAGGTACCCGAATAAATCAGGAGAGGCATAGGTCAATTCCCTAATCAGCACGATCAGTTGTGAATCGGCAGCCTGCAGGATCAACAGGCTGAGTCCCACCAGGGCCAAACCATACAACATGAAGCGGCTTGATTTGATAAAAGAAAATCCTAACGCGAATTCCTTCTTGAAGGACTCCTGTTCAGCTTCCGTTTTCGATAATTCATCATGGACGGCGTTCGGAATGAACAGCAGGATCACCGCCGAAACCGCGAAGGTGGCTGAGTCGATCATGAACACCTGCTGGGCACCGAATACCGTCACAAGTAAGCCACTCACAAGCGGACCGAGAATCTTAGTCGACGAATCGATCATTGAGGTGATCGACATCGCCCCTTTCATATCTTCCTCTGCCACGATTTCCTTCAACTTTCCGTTTTTCGCTGGAATGAACAGCGAGGAAAAAATCCCGACCGCGAGCAGCGTGGCATAAACCATCCAGAGCGATGAAGCCACGGTTAAAAGAAGAATCAAACCTGCCCGGACCACATCCGATACGATCATAAGCGTTTTCCGGCTGAAACGGTCCGCTACCATACCGGCCGCAGGGCCAAACAACGCCATCGGTACCGCTAAGCATAAGAATACGAACGAAACCTCAAGCGGTGAAGCTTCCCATTTCAAGCCGACCAGCGAAATGATGGCGACGATGCTGAGCCAGTCGCCAATGCTGGAAATGGCCTGGGCGGACATCAAGGTGATATACCCTTTGTTCTTTAATAAACGCTTCATGTACGTGCCCCTCTCCCTAAAAAGACATTCGTGTCGTTTTGATACTTTATATTATAGCGACACTGGTGTCGTTTTGCAATCGTTTTTTAAATTTGGCTCTTTAAATGTTGATAAAGGAGAACTATTTATCTGCAGAGCCAAAAGTTACTGCACTGATCGGAAAGAAAGAATCCGGTAAGAATAATTTTTTAGAGGCTATTAAAAGGTTTATCGAATATATGAAGGAAAAATTAGAAGAGGTAAGATGTAATTTTAGAAAAGAAATAAAGCACTTTAGGATAATGGGGTGGCTGTAAATTTGTAATTCCCTTACGCTGCCCCTCAGTAAGAGTTAAATGTAAAAATTCAAAATAAAAAGCCCTGTCACTGAGTGAGAGGGCTAAGGTAAACAACTTAGGTGACCCAACCATGTAAGAATCATCCTTGATTCTAAACACTTCTGAATTTCTACTTGCTTGATGGACAATCCTTGGAGAGTCCGTTTCCTCCTCCTGTTAAGTCCAATTTCTCCTCCATTTCTCCTAAATTTAAATGAAGAGATGAAGCACTTGCTAAGGTGGTTCTCTGTGTTGGAATACTTAATCCTTAATCTACCTTAAGGGGGAAGCATCCTCTTACAAAGTCTTCACGTTACCTACGAACTGTAGGTTTAATCGAGCACCTGACCATTCAAAGTTTGTTCTCCATCCTTTCAAAGGATTTCACATCCTTAATTGGCCGGTCTCTTTGTTCGTTTGGAAACGAACTCGTGATGGTTGAGCCACCTAAGTTGTTTAGTTGTTTGTTATCTTCTTTACACTTTTATTATACCCCTATTTAGTGATCTAAACAGAGTTAGTTGTGGCATATTTGTGAATTATTTCACAAATGCTTCAGCCTTTTATATTAGAACAAAAAAATACAGCTTTACAGTCGAACGCCGCTTACTACCGTTAGGGAAGCAATTAGAATCACTAACAAAATGCCTTTCTTCAAACCTACACTATCTTGATTAAACAGTTAGTTCCAAACCTTACCGCTCCAGCTCCCTAATAACCTTAGCCGGATTTCCACCTACAACAACTCGATCCGGGACATCTTTCGTGATGGCATGCTTTATTACGCTTCCAGGTATTCCAATTGAACTCCCTCCCCCCTAAAAATAAAGTAATTTAACGAAGTTATCTATAAAACACTTGAAATTTACCAAAATTTTCATTATGTCTTTTATAACACGATTCCATATGTTACCTTAGCATATAATTAATTAAATTATTTTATAAACTACTTTGTAAACGCATTCAATATCTGTTCGGTACATAGACTACCATCTCACGCCTTTACGTAAGTCTTACATGCAGATTCCATGGTTGTGTAGACCAAAAGAAAGTCCCCACCTAATGAGAAGGAGAGAAAAATATGAATCCATTTACGATTATATCGTTTTTATTTTTCACAGGTTTAGTTGCTTTAATTTCCTATTATATTACGAGAAAAGAAGATTTGAATTCGCAGGATGGTTACTTCCTGGGAGGCAGGAGTCTAGGTGCATGGACGATTGCAGGTTCATTGATGCTAACGAACCTGTCAACGGAACAATTAATCGGGCTTAACGCTCAAGGGTATTCCGACACCATTGCTGTTATGGGGTGGGAAGTAGGAGCGGCTATTGCGCTCGTCGTCGTGGCCTTTTTCCTGTTACCAAGATACTTAAAAGGCGGCATTACTACGATTCCAGATTTTCTGGAAGACCGCTATGATTTTGGTACCAAGCAGATCGTCACGATCCTATTCTTATTCGGCTATATATTAAATCTATTACCGCCGATTTTATATTCCGGAGCCGTTGCCATGAATGGATTGTTCAACATTCCCGAAGCGCTTGGCATCGGCAGGATCCCCTCTTTATATGTAACCGTATTAGCTATAGGAATTGTCGGCTCTATTTACGCTATTTTCGGAGGTTTGAAAGCGGTTGCCGTTTCCGACTCGATTAATGGAATTGGTCTTTTATTTGGCGGGTTAATGATTCCGGTTATCGGCTTATTCGTCCTCGGCGATGGCTCTATTGGCGCCGGCTTCTCTACGATTCTGGAAAATTCTCCGGAGAAGATGAACTCCATTGGTGATTCTGACAGCCCCGTCCCATTCAGTACCATGTTTACCGGGATGCTGCTTGTGAACCTGTTCTACTGGGGTACGGCTCAGCATATTATGCAGCGGGCCATTTCAGCTAAAAGTTTAAAAGAAGGGCAAAAAGGCGTCCTGATTGCGGCCTTCTTAAAATTGCTGGGACCCATTTTTCTTATCTTACCAGGGATCATCGCTTTCAATATGTTTGGTCCTGATATGGAACCGACCAATGCTTATCCAAGACTGGTCAATGAGATTCTGCCAACACCTTTAGTAGGCTTTTTCGCTGCGGTGTTGTTTGGAGCGATTCTTTCTTCCTTTAACTCAGCTTTAAACTCATCGGTTACATTGATTGCGTTAAATATATACAAGCCCTATTTCAAACCAAAGGCTTCTGATAAAGAAGTGGTCCGTAAAGGGAAATATGTCGGTACGGTCATTGCTTTATTCGCGATCAGTATTGCGCCATTAATCGACTTAGTACCACAAGGGTTTTTCCAATACCTGCAGATGGTCAATGGATTTTATAACGTGCCGATCTTCACAATTATGATCGTCGGTTATCTGACCAAACGAGTGCCTGCCATTGCAGCGAAGATCGCGTTGTTTGTATTTATCTCGACGTACGCAACGACGCAATTAGTATGGGATACTGGCTTACACTTCCTTCATATCCTGGGTATATTGTTCGTTGTATGTGCAACGCTAATGTTAATCATCGGAAAACTTTATCCAAGAAACGAAGATTTCTATCTAGAAGAAAAATCCAAAGTAGATATGACGCCATGGAAGCTGTTATATCCAGTTGGAATTGCCGTAACCATTGCGATGATTATTATCTACACACTATTATCTCCGGTTGGCATTCTGTAAAACTAATAACCTATAGCAAAAGGGAACTCAATAAGTTTGAGTTCCCTTTTTTATGAAAAATCACTTATAATTGAACGCTTTATAGGGCTTCCCCCATCTTTCTACTTCCATTATACCGCGAGCTGGCCGTAAATTATAGACTACTCTTTCTATGGACCCTGATCTATACTGTTATATACAAGTCTAAACCCGGAGAGGTGTATTCATTTGAATGGGAAAAAAGATGTCTTAGACCCTGGTCCCTTCTTTCACGGTACAAAAGCAGAACTAAAAATTGGAGAGCTGTTAAAACCGCAATACCGCTCCAATTACCAGGACAAGAAATCGAACTACATTTATTTTACGGCCTCGCTGGAAGCTGCCAAATGGGGCGCTGAATTAGCCTCCTCTTCATCTCAGGAAAGAATCTACATGGTAGAACCAGTAGGCGATTTTGAAAATGACCCGAACGTAACGGACAAAAAATTCCCTGGTAATCCTACACGCTCTTACAGGTCGAAATCACCTTTGAAAATTGTAGCTGAGCTAGGTTCATGGGAAAGACATTCTGAGGAAGAAATCAATCACATGGTTACCTCTATTCATGAGTTACGTGCACAAGGAAAGGCTGTCATAGACGATTAATCCTTGCCCCAATACCACTAAGAAAGCTCTGACCCTTAATGGATCAGAGCTTTCTTTTTTATTACAACAGCAACAGCGTCAGTCCCGGCGCAATAATCGAGACAATCACCGCACTCAGGATCATTGCTACCGTACTGATCGAGCCTTCCAGCGTATCCCGTTCCATCGAAGCCGCCGTGCCGATTGCGTGGGAAGCACTGCCCATCCCGACGCCCCGGCCAATCCGGTGGGTCAGACCACTGTAACGCATGACGAGGGGATGAATCAGCATCCCGCCGATCCCGGCGATCATCACGAATACGGCGGTGAGCGGCATCACGCCGCCAGTGGATTCGGAGATCGACATCGCAACTGGTGTCGTGACCGATTTAGGCACAATCGAATAAATAATCTGATTGCTGAAGCCGGCCCATTTACTAAGTAAAAGACCAGAGCTGATACCGACAACCGCTCCGATCGTAGTCCCCGTCATGATAGGTACAAGCATTTTTCTCAAAATCTCCCTGTGCTGATAGAGCGGATAAGCGAGCGCCACCACCGCCGGACCTAACAGACGATCAACCCACTTCCCGCCCGTCATATACGTATCATAAGGAATATTAAAAAGCACCAGAAACACGATGATCACAAGTGTTGCCACAATTACTGGGGTCGTGTAGATGCGGCGGTGCTTCCGGTAAAGTTGGAGAGACCCGATATAAGCAGCAATCGTGAACACAATCATAAATAAAGCCACAAGCGTAGCATTCATGCTTCTTCCCTCCTTTTCACCATCCACTGGGTGACCCGTCCGGCCAGCGCCATGACGAGCGCCGTACTGAAGAGACCAATCACAATCAGCAGTATGCCTTTTCCTTTAAATACGTACGCATAGCTAATGATTCCAACCGTCGCCGGTATGAAAAAGAAAGGCAGGTGCCTGACCATGAAGGAGACTCCCTGTTGCAGAATCCATTCCGGCACCAGTTTTAAAGATAGTAACGTAAACAGGATTAAGAGGCCGATCACACTGCCGGGGATGAAGAGGTTAAACAGGTTCTGAATGCCTACGCCGGCTAGATAAATCAGATATAACATGGCAATTTGTATGGGTATGATGATGGCTTTGTCTTTGAACAACGTGAATCCTTCTTTCTAAAAATGCCAGATGGAGCACTTCTATTTTTATTCCTCCACTATAGTAACTCTATTTTAAAAAGAATGACAGGATAAAAAAACAGAGTTTCGACCGTTCGACTTTGCTTTCTTACCCTGCTTAAAATTCCAGTATCTTCACTCAAACGAAAAAGAAGCTGATCTCAAGGGGGGGAGACCAGCTTCTTTTCTATTCTTCATTTAACGAATATAGATAGGACATGTATATGTCCAAATCCAATGCTTTTTGCTATATGATTTTCTTCCTGATCGACTTGGATATCTATTCGAGAGGAAGTCTCCTACTTTAGTGCTCGTTCATGCGAGGGAGCACATTGTGAAAGACATCGTTCGTCGTAATGACGCCGAGGAACTCAGAACCATCCATAACCACGGCCAGCTGCTCACTGGACCGTCGCATGCTTGTAAGAGCTTCATGCAAAAGTGTACTCGGGTGCAGGACGAACGAAGGGCGTGCAAGTTCCCTTGCCGGCCGGTCCGCCGGCTCAAGCAGAGTATCACGAACATGAAGGACTGCCGGGGGCTCTTCATCCTCTGTCATAACGAGGATGCGTTTGTGACCGGTACGTTCTGTCGCTTTCTGGACATCAAGGGCTGTGGCATCTGAATCCACCGCTGTTGGAGATATTTCTTTTGGAAGTAAGTCGGCGACCCGTAAGGTTTCCAAATCAAGAGCGCCTGAAATAGGCCTGCGGATGGACGCGTCCAGCGCACCGACATTAGCCGAATGTTCCACGAGGTGTCGGATGGTCGCAGCATCCTGACCACCAATCGCAGCGGTATCGGATGGTTCCACACCCGAAGCCTTCACGAGACGATTGGCTATATTATTAACCCATAACAGCAGGGGCCGGAATAGCCGAATGAATATGCGGGAAGGCAAGCCGACCATGATGGCCGAGGCCTCAGGGTGCGCGATCGCCCACGATTTCGGCGCCATTTCGCCAACGACGAGATGCAGGAACGTCACAATCAGCAATGATAAAAAGAAAGAAGTTCCATCGGCCAGCCAGTATGGAAGCCCCACCTCAGCGAATAGCGGTGAAAACCAATCATCAACCGCTGGTTTAGTCACTGCACCGAGGGCGAATGTACATACCGTAATTCCCAGCTGTGCCCCTGCGAGCATGACTGTAAGTTCATTTACTGATCGCAATGCAGCTCGGGCGCCACGGCTGGTGACCGCTGCTTCTTCGAGTCGATGACGCCGGGCTCCAAGCAGCGCAAATTCAACGATAACGAAAAACGCACTTAGTGAAATAATTACTGTTGTCACTAATATTATAATCAAGGGGTTAGTCATGATTTCCCCTCCTTAGTCGGTTCATGCCCAACATCCTTTTGTGATTCATCTATTGTCAGGTGGATCAAGGTCGGGACCCATCTGTCTACCTCCATTATCCGCGCCACTAAGTAACGGCGGACGGGATCCTCATGAACGAGGTCAGCCGGGTCCCCTGGAAGTTCGACCGTGACTGTTTCACTGACAGCCGGGAGATTACCACAATGGGCAATAAGCATTCCAGCTACCGTTTCATAATCACCTCGCGGCAGATAATAACCGATTTCGCGCTCGGCCTCATCGACGTGAACATCTCCGCTTATTTGCCATGAGTCCTCTCCTTCAGGTTCAACGACGGCAGGCAGTTCGCTGTCGTGCTCATCTGAAATTTCACCGACCACTTCTTCAGCCAAGTCTTCCAATGTCAATATTCCAGTAAAGCCGCCATACTCATCGATCACACAAGCGAGGTCGTTTTTTGACTGACTCATACGCATTCGTGCCTCCGGCAGCGACATTACGGTGGGGACTACGAGCGGCGTTCTCATAATCGAAGTGACAGGTTTATCGTCAGTTGAAGATGAAGCCAGTACATCGACAAGATGCACAACACCAATTGGTTCTTCGTCGGAATTAATAACCGGATAACGGGTATGTTCCTTAGCCATCAAGTACCGCACCTCACCGATGGAAATATCCGGCTCCACAGTATCTGCATGAGATCGCGGTGTCATGGCGTGCTCGACGTCACGCTGCGGAAAGTCAAGAATCCGATCCAGTACGATGGACAGATTTTTGGGCAGATCACCACTTTCACGGGAGTCGGCCACAATGTGCTCCAGGTCACGAGCGGTGGCACTACTATCGATGTCATGGACGGGCTCGATTTTTAGCATCCTCAGGAATTTATTGGCTGCCTGGTCAAAAACCTTAATTAACCAGCCAAAAATCGTAAGGTAAATATTCGTTGAATGGGCAAGTCTGAGAGCCAATGGTTCAGGATTGGAAATAGCGAGGTTCTTAGGATACAACTCACCAAAGATCATCTGTACAACTGTCGACACACTCAAAGCCAGCACAGTACCGACCGAGATGCTGACCGCGGCAGGCACACCCACCCCATCGAGCAGCACGCCCAAACTCCTCCCCACAAGAGGCTCGGCCACGTACCCAATCAGCAGGCCTGTAACCGTGATACCCAGTTGAGCTCCAGAAAGCATAAATGAGGTCCGCTTTGTGACCGCCAATGCACGTTTAGCTGCACTATTGCCCTGGTCGGCCAATGCGCCTAACCGGGAGCGGTCGACAGACATGTACGCAAACTCCTGGGCGACAAAATAACCGTTTGCAGCTATGATGGCGAGAATCACGATGATGCCAAGCAGCAAAGTCAGTGTAGCTATTAACATAAGCCATCTACCACCTTAATGAAGTAGATTGGCTGGATACAATGGTGTGGCTTCTGAGTAGAGGGACTGTCACTACTCGAGTCAGAGTCATCGGTTTCGCTAATCGTTGACGGCATAAATTCCTTGCTCATTATATTTTTTCCTCCATTGCATACATAATTCTTTGTGCATCCATAGTACCTAATACTAGGTATAAAGGCAATAAATTAGGCTATGTACCCACGTGGACCGGCATGACCCTTCATGATGCGGGGCAAGGTAGGTATATTTCTTATTCACGAGTTACACAGACTTAGGATCTTCCTCGGATTGATCCATTCTATTCTTTTTCGTAAAAAGAAAAATCTTTTGGCTGGATTTTTATCAACTTTTGCATAATCCTATTGGTTGTCATATCTCTTTTCTCCGCTATGATCCTCTAGTTCCGCTGGATTTAAAATTCTGAAAAAGTAGTCGGTCCCCTCCTAAAGCAGGCCGATGACATACTTATCACCCCTCTACATCGACCGCTTCGAACGCTTATCGTTATACATTTTCTTATCAACCGACGTGTACAGCTCATCCATTGACCTCCCCTCTTGGTAAACCTGGTAGCCATAGCTGAAGCTTAAACTTTGCAACAAAGGATCATCACTTTTTTCAAGAAAACGATGGATGCTGGACACATAAGTATCAATATCCCTGCCGTTCTCTACAAGGACGATGAATTCATCCCCGCCAAGCCGTGCAGCCAATGCCTGGTTAGGAAAGGCATCTACAAGGACCCGTCCAAACTCGATTAAGACCTGGTCCCCTTTATGATGGCCATACTCATCGTTAATGTGTTTAAAATCGTTCAAATCGATCAGCACAATTCCAAACGCACGCTCCCTTTCGATCAGGTGCTGAAGGTAGGTTTCATAGCTATGCCGATTATACAGCCTGGTGAGGTAATCCTGCTCGGTCGCAGCCGATTCAAGAAATGTGTACGCCATAAGAACGACAAGTACAATCGATGTCCAGGAAAAATACAACTGCTTATCAAACAGCTGAACGAACATCCCGACAATGGGTAAAGCGAAGAAAATAAGGAAGATCCATTTCACGGGGGAAGAAATTCTGCTGCGGTTACGAACCACCATCACACAAATAGCGATGTATTGACCAATTAGAAGCGCGTTATGAAAGTCTTTATAATCCCCGCTTATGTAGTTATGGCTGGAAGGGTCCACATCAAAATAAACAGGATACATAAGGTTCACGAGCAGGATAAACAGAGTGAGAAAACTGAGGTGCTGGTAGAACCACCTCCTATAAACACGAGAGGGGTTTCCAAACAGGTGGTAATCGACATAGGAAAGCATTAGACCACCGAGCACCGGGCCGCATAGAAACAGAATAAAATTGGTCGAGTACTCGAGGACATAGGCACCATTGAAGAATTTACCGTCAAAAATCCAGGTCAGCGGTTCAAAGACGATCGCCACAGCCGCAACCACCATAATCATCTTCAACAGCCGCTTACTGAAGCTTTTCACCCTGGATTTCGCCCGCATGATGATAAAGAGCACAGCAAGAATCATGATCGCAAAAATATTCACTTGAAATTGCACGACATAGTCCATGTCTCTTCTGCCCCTTATTTGTCATATTGGAGAGTTTCGTGGTGGCCGAATCTATTTCTTACATCTTACTCTAATTCTTTTGTCCTGGTCAAAATATTATTAAGAACGAAAAAGGAGATCCTTTTCGCTGAAGACCGCCCTTTTGCTTATTATCTTTTCTTATAACTTTAAAACAAAGAGAAACCGTGGATAAGACATGAATGAAGAACTATTATATTGTAAAAAAATAGGTCTTTTTACGTTTTCTCGAAACTATGAAAGGGGAAGTTTATAAAAATAGGGAGGAGATCGTGTGGAAGAACTGTTACGAGATTACGGATCAACTGGGACAGTATGGATTTGGCTGGTGGTAGCGATCCTGATTGCGGCGGGAGGCGTAGCTTTATCGATCGCTATTTCGAAGGGCAAGTTTGATTTGCCACGGGTGAAAATCGACCGTCTGCGCTACGGGTCCTGGGCACTCGTGTTCATAGGAGTGTTGATAGCTTTATTTACGCTTGCAGATGGGGAGATCACCTTCTCGCAAAACAATAGGGCATTAGAACAATGGAACGACGACGGCTACTATGTAGAAAACTACGGAGAGATCGAAGAACGAGACGGAGAAACGATCCAAGTGAAAGAGGGAGCAAAGGAAACGGTCACAGAGAAGAAAGCTGATCATATCCTAACCGGCTGCGACCGGGATGTGTACGCCGAAGTAACCAACGGAGAGGTATGGATATGCGTTACTGAATAGAAAAAAGGGCGATCCTCTCCGTGAGGACCGCCCTTTCGCTTATTGCTTTTCTTCTAAGAACTCCTGCATATATCGATTGACCGTTTCCGGCTGTTCATGATGCGGGGCATGGCTGACCCCTTCCATACGATGAATCGTCAGGTCATGGACATAGTCTTCCACCCCATCCAGATTGCTGTTTTCAAAAGCAGGATCCGCATCGCCCCAGATGATCAACGTCGGAGACTCGAACATTTGATAAGGCAGATCCAGTGGCTGTTTCACGTGCTCCTCGAACGGATAGAAAGAAGCTGCCCGATAATAATGAAGCATCGATTTCATCGCACCCGGCTGCATCCATGCGTCTATGTATTTCTGTTCCTCCGCTTCGGTCAGATACCCCTTCTTCTTACCAGGTTCCGTCATCATTTTTCTCAGCCGCTCCGCATTGTTTTCCAGCAGCTTCTCATGCGAGTCCGTACGCTGAAAATAGCCCATATAATTGCTCGCTTCGCGCTGCCCCGGATTCTCCTTCAGTTCACGCCTGAACGTGTATGGATGAGG
This sequence comes from Halobacillus sp. B29, assembly GCF_052246755.1. NCBI lineage: Bacteria > Bacillati > Bacillota > Bacilli > Caryophanales > Bacillaceae > Halobacillus > Halobacillus sp. B29. The sequence goes on along the minus strand of NZ_JBQQCM010000007.1, from coordinate 137,936 downwards.
CGCATCAAACATGATCAGTTTCTTCACATAGTCTGGCTCCGTGTACGCAAGTGTCCACGCAATGGCCCCGCCCCAGTCATGGGCAACTAAAATGCAGTCCTTCTCCCCGAAGGCTTCAATCAGCTGCTTCACATCCTCAACCAGAATCGACATATCGTAAGAAGAAACTTCTTCCGGCTTATCTGAAAGGTTATACCCTCTCATATCCACCGCGACCACACGATAATCCTTTGAGAATTCTTCGATCTGGTGATGCCAGTTGTACCAGAAATAAGGGAACCCGTGGAGAAACAGCATGAGCTCGCCTTCTCCTTCTGTGACGTAATGAAGATTGACGTCGTTGACTTTTACATATCCTTCTTGCATGATTCCAACCACCCTTTCTATGCATATTTTCAATATGGTGCCACTGTACTCCTCTTCACAGGAAAGGGCAATTAGGAAGTCTCATTTTCTGGATAATTAAGAAAAATAACCTAGTAAAATCAGGTATCCCGATAAGGTCAACTTCTTATATGGAATAAATACACTTACACATTATTAAACTATTCCATGGAGAAATTTCATGACATCAAAGGAGTTTTGCTTATGAAAGAAATAAAAATTTTCACTTTTCTAAGCTTCATACTTTTGCTTATCGGCATCACTTTTCTAACTTTAGGATTTGACCGAATACACAATTATAATAACCCGGACAGTGAAGAGTCCTATTTGCTTGATAATGATAGCGAAGATCCAAAAAATGCTTATGTTGGCGGAGATGCGTATAATTACATCATCAACGGCACTCATTCCACCTCCTACTTTGTTTTAGCGTCGGCCCTGTTTATCCTTTCCGTGTTACTCTTCCTATGCCAAATTCAATATGACACCAGAGAATTAATAAAAAAAGCACAGCAAGGAAACGGGGAGGAACCTAGTACTTATCTTCTGTTTCAAGTAGATAAGAGTTAAAACAGCCCGCATGGTAGATCCATGCGGGCTGTTTTCCTACATTAAAGGAAGAAAATGTATCCATCTTAGAAAATCATCAATCATTTGTTATTTTTGACTCTAAAAATATATTCTTCCTCTAGCTCCCAATAGACAATTTCGGTACTCTTAACCAGTATCAGCTTTCTGTTTTTCTTCTGATCAGGATGATCCCTAATCAGAATATTATTTTTAAAAGTTCTATGTGATAAATATTTATTTACTATAGTAACCCCATCTGTTAGAACAATTTTATGTATCTTAACTAAGGGGGTATTAATATAATTATAGCTAAAGAAATTCGGCAGAAATAAGAGAATAGAGAAAAGGATAATTGTTATAACATCTAGAAGTTCATTATTTGAAATATAAAGGCTTGAATGAATAAAACCCATAAAAAATGCACATAAAATTGTATTTAGAACCAACAAGGCAGTAATTAGATAAGCCAAATTTATATAAGTTATTTTTCTTTTATCTCTATATTTACGAATTTTATTTTTTGCATTCTTATAACTCCTTCGTAATTCAACGAATTCTTTAAAATATTTAAGTACTAATATGTAATAACCCCAACCTAAGATAACATTAGCCCAAATTGTAAATTTAATTAGACTAGTAGATCTATCCTCACCCAGGAAGGAAAGCAATTTACTATTAATGCTTTCAAAAAAAGGATAAGTATAAAGGACTGGCGATAAAATAAAAAGTACTAGAAACAAAAAAGTTTTATAAGCTATTTCTACCTCTTTACTTAGTAATTTTTTTTCGCTAGAGGTGGATTGAAAAAATGTTAAAAAACTTGGCTTTAATAATAACAGTAAAATTATTGTTGATAAGATAGGGGTTATTATTTTTATAATCTCCAATATTTTCAGCAAGCTTTCACGCACCTTTCCATAGTAAATAAAACTTTCTAATTATAATATAAAACTTGTTTACGAAAATAATAATTTCCACTCTAATAATAGCATATTTTTCCAAAAATGATATTATTTCTTTTTTTATAGACCTAAATAATTTCTTCAAATCGTAAGGTGTAAAATAAAATACTATTATAAAATAATTACTCCTGGTACAAATCAAGTATGAAAATATTGACCTTTTTATACCTCCAGTACTAATATAGCTTATTTTGGTTTATCTGCTATCGCAACATCAATAAATCGACGGCCGAAAAAAGCAATGCGACCATTGATTTATTGATGAAGACAATTGTATTACCAAGCGATAATCAGATAATAAGAGATTGAGAGAAACCTTGTTCATTGAATGATTAATAAATAGCCAGCTGAGATGAATCTCCCACAAACTTCCCATACTCCTTCTGAAACTGAAGCTTCACCTTTCCTACCGGACCATTCCGTTGCTTACCGATAATCAATTCTATCTTGTCATTATTCTCCTGCAAATTGTAGTAATCCTCCCTATATAGGAACGCGATCACGTCGGCATCCTGTTCAATGTTTCCCGATTCACGTAAATCGGACATGAGCGGCCGTTTATCCTGCCGTTGCTCTACAGCGCGGGATAACTGTGAGAGTAGTACAATCGGAATCTCAAGCTCAAGAGCTAATAACTTCAGTTCTCTTGTAATAATGCCGACCTCGAGGTCACGACGTTCGGAGCGTGTTGAGGGGGACATAAGCTGAAGATAATCTATGATGACCAGGTGGCGTTCGTTCTTTATTTTCTTCATATGGGACCTGATTTTTGCACGGATTTCACTGACGGTTCTTGGTTTAGTCTCAATGTTGATTTGCCATTCGGATACTGGCCCCATGACATTTAGAATGTCTATGTAATCCTGCTTGTTAAAATCCATGGATTGCCATTTCGCTCCATCCACTAAAGCTTCTGAGGAAAGGATCCGCTTGATAAGCGGCCTTTTCCCCATTTCCAGACTGAAGATCTGAGCACTCCCGCCCTCCTTACAGTGGTGGGAAGCAAGGTTGAGGGCAAATGCCGTTTTCCCCATCGAAGGTCTGGCCGCAAGAATGATTAAATCCCCTTTCTGGGTGCCGCCTGTCATTTGATCCAGCTCTTCATATCCGGTTGAGAAACCAGTTATACCATCTTTTACTGGGGTCTTCATTTCCTTTGCAATCTCAATGAGAACCTCTCTTACCGAACCCTCATCTTCTATGAAGCCAACCTCTCGATAAGAATCCATATTCGCACTTAACGTATCATACGTTTCATCGCCTGGATCTTTGACGTATCGGATTGCCGCTGCCCTGGTGATGCGGTGTCTGTACGCATCAAGCACCAGACGCTGATGATGTTTAAAGGTAGCCGTCGTCGGGACCGATGTAGCAAGCTCGGTCATATAGGTGACACTTCCCACCTCTCTGATCTTATCTTTTAACACTGTGGTCACTGTGACAATGTTGACCGGCTCATTGGCTTCATAAACGGTTCTCATCGCCTGGAAAATTTTCAAGTGCCTTTTATCGGAGAAATGTTCCGGTGAAAGAATGACATCATCCATCAGCGACCCTTCCATTAACAGTGTGCCGATAACTGATTGTTCTGCTTGTTGATTGAAAATCATTTGTCCATCTTCCTTTCCATTTCATCCAGTTTCTCAAGAAACATCCGTTTCGTTTCCTCCGATACTTCTGCCGCTTCTTTTTTCCAACGCGCCATCTTTTCAGCCATTCCATTATCCGATACCTCATATACGGCGATTTCTGATAGCGTTGGCGGGAACGGTGATTTCACCACGTGGTTCGTTAAACGTCTCATCACAGGATCGTATTTCATTTTCTCGAGCTCGGTCGTCCAGAGGGCAACCTTCCTTTTCGTCAGTGAAAACTTGCCTACATACACTTCCTCAATGGTTTTTAACACTTCTACCGCTTCTTCATAGTTCATACATTTCTCTCCTTTCTAATCTGCTCAAAAACATCGTCTTCTTTTTCATCTGCATCTTTTATATTGGGGCGGTGCTCAAGTGTCAGGGCCTCCGCCCCTTTGAGTGTTGTAACACCCGCTGCCTGCCATCGTTTTAAAATAGCTTCACAATATTTATAAAAGCGCTTGTTATGCTGTAAGGCTCGCTTCATCGATTCCACGACCAGTTCGTCGGACAACTCTTCACACCACTGGGTAATACTCTCAGCTGTATAGGGGGTCAACATTCCGATATTCTGTTCGTAAAATTCATGAGGATTTGTACCAATGGCCGCTTCTTCCTCTCTCTCTTTTCTTTTTCTTTCTTTTCTTTTAAATAAAGCGCCCAGTCCTCCGTCCAGTCCTACGCTCACTCCTGCGTTCACTTCTTCGCCCGCTTCTTCGGTCACGATCTGGTTTATGCGTGATATCATTTCATACAAAGGTGCACGATTCCGGTTAATAAAAGTGTGCTTAATGTAACCCTTCTCCTTCAGCTCTGCGCGGGCACGTTTAAAAGTGCTCTCCGTAAGACGAGCCTTGGTCATAAGCGTGGCTGTAGGAACTGCGAATTCTTTTTTCCATCCGACTTTGTTATTGAAGTGCATCAGAGAAATCCAAAGCATTGAGGCAGGTAAAGATAACTCCTCCATTTCCAGTTGATCTAAAAACGCGTTCAATTCTTTTAAGTAATTCAATTATTCTTCTCCTCCTTTTTTGAAGGCATAAAAAATAGACCTTCTTATCTCTAGAATCGAGTGGAAGGTCTGCTTTGGTGTCAATTTTTTCAAAAATATTTATAAAGAATTTTTAGGATTCGAGTATTTCCGTTTTAAAAAATGAATCGTTGTAATTTTTTATCACTAAAAATATCGAAAGATTTCGAGGAGCCTTACGTTCCTCGTGAAAGACACATAAAAAAATAGCTGTCAACAGTAGCCGGCAACCATTTTTTTATTACCAAACTTTCTTAACAGGCGGATTTTTGAGGGTAACCACATTAGAAAAATAGGTCAAATTACTATAGTCTAATAAATTTTCAAGATCTGAAAGAGGATATGCAATGCCATTCCATAATTGGTTTACATTAAATAATTTATTTCCAAAAAAATAAATCCTAGTCAATAGAAGATAAATTCGCTTCAAAAGACTAGGTTTATTTTCTTTTAAGTCAATAATAGTGATAGTGGATATAGCGCCACTGATGGCTTCTTCATTTTTTGAAGTGCTTTAAATCACTGTATGTTGAAGACTTGTAGAATTCATCTCATAAAGCTACCCGCGCTAATAATCCACTTGAATTAAGTTTAGAAGGCTCTTGTTTTTTTAGAAAAGCTAGTTCTTACTATTCAAATTAGTTCAATAACAAGTAAATAAATTAGAAACACATGATTGGATATTGCTTTAACTGGAAGGTAATGTTAGGCAAAAATTTAATAGATTCTAGGTTAGCAATAGTTTTTCTATTCTTTTACCAACTCATATAGCTTTCAAATTAATTTGAAAATCCTCTTAGGTTTGGGTAAATTTATTCAAAATCACCAATATAAATATTATTTATAAACCAGATTTTCTCCAGGAATATTAATATCTTCACCCTTCACCAATTGGTTTTGCACTTTATCCAATTCGCTTTGTAAAGTCTTCAAATCCATATCTAAATCCCAAACCCCGAGCTCTTTATTTCTCCTTCTGTGCCAGACCACAAAATTATTCAAATTCACATCCTCTTGCTCGCTCATTTCAGGGCTAGGATTATGATATAGATTGGTGATTTCCTTAACTTTATCACTTGGAAACTTAGGAATAGGCAAGTAGTTAAAGTAATTTTCTACAAAACTTCCACCATTTGATGCATCTGATAAATTGGAAAACAAACCTATTTGTTTATAATAGCTGAAACATTGCCCTAAGAATATATTCATTTCTATATCACCTGAATCAATTAAAAAGGCATCAATATTTGTCAGAAATTTCCTATTCATTAAATTAACATAAGAATGACCTATACTAACATCTCGCTTTCCTTTAGCAGCAAAAATCACTTCACCTTTTCGAACATAATTTAATTTTCGCTTATTACCATAATACGAAAACTTACTAATTGACATGTAATCATTAATATCAGAAGGATATACCAAGGCATATGAATTACCTACTGGATGATCGTAGTAATATCCTTGACCAACATTTGAAACTTGTAAATTCTGACCTCTTCTTGTAAAATATCCTGCCTGATAAATTGATTCCCAGCACCCGTACTTATATGACTTTATAAAATGTATCTTTCTTTTTAATTTTTCGGACCAAAAACTAGCATCCATTCGACGACTAGTTATAATATCGTTGTTGGTTGGGTAGGAATGAATATATTTATTACCACTCCCCTGATTGTTCTCAAGCTCACTTTCAATTTTATTAATCATCTGCTTATGTTTAGCTCTGATCTGCTCTTCCTTTTCAACAATCGCTTTTGTGAGTTTTGAAATATATTCAATAATCTTCTTATCAGCGGGAATGGGCACAATAATTTTGTCTAATGCACCTTTGTCCATTCTGGGATAAACTCCTCTATTAATCATTGACCAAACTTGATCAATAAAGAAGGAAGATCTTAAAAAAGAATAGATATAACGCTTGGTAATTTCAGGAAAATAATTTGTGGTGTCGCAAATATTTATCAAAGCATTAGTAGTAACCTGGTTTTCACTACTGGAAGATACCATGCCAATTCCTTTTCTGTATGTTCTAACAGTTGACATCAAAATATCTTCCTTTTTGGCTACCTTCAAATTGCTGCTAGACAGTTCGTTACCTCTTACATTCCTAAAAACTATTCCCCCAGTATTTACATCAATATCTCCAATTTCAGCATACTTATAAAGCTCTGTTTTATGGATTTTAAAGGTTTCTTCCCTTAATACTACTAACTTATTTAAATTCTCATACTTAACCTTAGAAGTGTCTTTATTAGGTACTACGAATTGACGGTATTTACTTGGGGAAAAACATGCATCATTTTTATTTATATTTTTACTATTTATTTCTCTTGGTACTTTGAAATAATTCAATTTATTCATCTCCTTTTAAGAAGAGTTTTTTCAAATTATCCTCTTGTCCAAGAGCCCAAGCTCTAAAATCCTTTATGGTTCCAGAAAAGTCTTCGTCTAATATAGGTCTGTTTTCTTCATCCGTTTGGACTGTAAAATCAAGTGTGTTCACTTTGTATATAGGATTAAAAAACTTATTTCTCTCTCTTGTTCTTTTTTCATAACCTACCGCTTGTATATCTTTTGTAAAAACAGAATAGCTTTGCTCACTCAGTCTATCCAACTCATCTTTTTTAGGCTTATAAGCTATAATAATTGTAGTATGAACGTCTACCTCTGCAAATACATTAGGTGGCAAGTCAAATAAAGCGACTATTCGCATCTTGTCCATTAGCCATTCTCTTACTTCCTGGTATTTGTTTACCGCTGCAAAGGAATTTGATAATACTATCCCTAATCTACCGCCTTCTGCAAGGCTTCTGTAGGCATTCTCAAGAAATACAATTCCTAAGTCGATTTTAGATCTACTTGCCATATTCCAAGTATCATATAATTCAATAACATCTCTATCAAATTTAGTAGTAGGTTTATATGCTCGATCATCTCCAAATGGTGGATTAGTAAGTATTACGTCGAATTTTTTTAATTTACTTCCATCTGCAAATGGAGCGTCCCATTCACCATTCTTATGTTTGTCTAAGTCTAATGGAATTAATTCAGGGGTTGTTATCCCCTGCTTATAACCAACTTTCCCTAAGATAGAGCCTTTATCTGGTTCGTGGAAGAGTTTTGCTTCTCCATCTCCGTTTAGAAGCATATTTAAAGTTGAAAGCATAATCATGCTTTCATCTACATCTATACCAAATATGTTAGCATCATCTAGTTTCCATCTTTTTTCAGCAGATTTTACAAATGCCACTGATAAAAAGTCCCCCGTCCCACAACAAGGGTCTAGAACTGTCTCATCACTTTGGGGATTTACAATGTCAACTATAAATTCAATAACGGGGAGAGGGGTTAAAAATTGTGCTGATTCATCTCGGGTAAACGCGTTCGCGAAGTTATAGAAAACTAGTTGATACAAATCAGTTCTTGCTGAATTAATAAAAGAATAATCTTGAAAAGCAGCACATATTGCAGTAATTGCTCTAACATGATTAATATTTGTCCAGTTTATCGCCTGATCACTTAAGATTTTTTGGTACTTTTCTTCTGCCTTTTCCCAAATATTACGTAGCCTTTCGATAAAAGTTTGAATTCTTTCGTCGGTTAAATCAGTAAACTCTCTTTCTTGATCTGTTACATAGAATTCTAAATACCTATTAGGATATTGTTCATTCCTTTTTTCATCAAATATTTTTAAGGCTAGAGTTTGGATTAAAATCTGATATCCTCTCTGATTTACTAGACCTGCTTTGTCTAATGATCTAAGAACAAAAGATAATGCAGCTTGAGACTGTGAAGTATTGATTGAGGCAATTATGTTTAAATCTTCTACTCCCCTTTTATCTCTGGTAATAGTGTTTGGGCGATTGACACGATTTATTAGGTCATTGTAGGAAGGTAAGTAATCGTATGGATCGGAAATATCTAGCGATAAACTTCCAGTTTTACTTTCGTCTCCTTTAGAGTTTTTTGCTTCGTCATACCTTAAAAAAAACCCATTGCGTCTTTGGAATAGATAGGTTCTCTCTAAATTATCGTAGTAAATACCTAAAACATATGCAGTTGAAGGATCTTTCTCTTTCATTGCTGGTTTAATTTGCCCACTGAACACTTTTTCTATTTCTCTTTCATTTTTTTTAAATTCAACTATGGCAATTAAATGTTCGTTAAGCCATTCTAAATCTTCAGATCTTCTTTCTAACCAATATTTCTTGTAGCGATCGATCCAATCAGGGCTATCAAAAATAGCTGCATCTAACCTTAGAGGAGCTGAATTTTTATTTCCTTTAGGAAATCGAACCTCTGTCCCTATAAAATCCTTAGAATATAGCCCGCTATATATTAAGGAATATATAAACTGCCACTTATAGTACTCTTCGTTTTTTTCCCCTTTTTCATTTGGAACAAAATCTTTTTATCTTGACCTTCAGTTACGCGGATTAATTAATACTTCCCTTTTCGCTATGTACCTGACTACTTAAACTATTCCTTATTCTTCATAGTGCTATAGTCTCCTTCATCTTAACATTGCTTTTCTAAACGGTTTGGCACCAAACCTTTAGTATTTTCTCTAATTTGTTTACGGAGAATTCTTTCACTTTCTAGAAGGCTTAAGAGCCTTCAATTTTAAGCTAATGGAGACTGCGAACCAATATAGACTGACTTGCTTGGAGAGTACCGGTGTAACTTCTATCCTAAAGCACAGATATTCTTTCCCTTGATCAGGAGGATAAAAGTGGTTAGAAATACTTTCTTCCATCCCCTCTGTCAGGCTTCTTGATGACGATTTGTCAAATAAGACCTTTATACAAATTAGGAATTTTGATAAAATATTATTAAGTAGCTCTCTCCCTTAAAAATCAGCCTAATTTTTATTAGAGGCTACTTTTAAAGATGGGTGATTCTTCGCCCATCTTTTTATATAAATTAGGTTCGTTAACCCATTCTTAATACGAGGTATTTAAAAGGGTCTAAAGATAAGTCGATACGGCCTCCCTTAAACCTTGAACCACCAAATCTTTTCCACGCTAATAACCCCGTAACCCTAGCTCTCAGCCATACCTTTATTATGTATTCAAAATCGCATGGTCTATTATCCTCTACTTTACTTTCACTCCCTTTACCAACTCCGCCACATTGGTTTTGGCTACAATTAACTTCTTCAAAATAAGACGGCTCGTTCCCTTGCACATTTCGTCTTAAACCATTAAAGTATATAATGGTTGAAAACTAGCATGGTAATGGATAAGACAAAAACATATTCACTTTTTAATTTTGGGAACACGGATTCCCTTAAGGAAAGGGTTCAGATATATTATGAAAGATAATTTTTGGCATGAGTTGCCGCGACCATTTTTTGTTCTGGCACCGATGGAAGCTGTGACGGATGTCGTTTTTCGTCATGTTGTGAGTGAAGCAGCGAGACCTGACGTATTTTTTACAGAGTTTACGAATACGGATAGCTACTGCCATCCGAAAGGAAACGACAGCGTAAGGGGGCGTCTAACGTTCACGGAAGATGAACAGCCGATTGTCGCCCATATTTGGGGAGACAATCCTGAACACTTCCGGGACATGAGTATTGGTCTAGCCGAAATGGACTTTCGTGGCGTGGATATTAACATGGGTTGTCCTGTACAGAATGTTGCAGCCAAAGGGAAAGGATGCGGGTTGATCCGTCGTCCAGATGTTGCGGCTGAAATCATTCAGGCATCCAAAGCAGGAGGACTGCCCGTAAGTGTGAAAACCCGTCTCGGTTATACAGAGGTGGAGGAGTGGCACCACTGGCTAAAGCACCTCCTGGAACAGGATATTGCCAACCTTTCCATCCATCTCCGTACGAAAAAAGAAATGAGTAATTTCGATGCTCACTGGGATCTAATTCCAGAAATCAAGCAGCTTCGTGACGAGGTGGCTCCTGATACACTTCTGACAATCAACGGGGATATTCCTGACCGTCAGAAGGGACTTGAGCTCGTGGAAAAATATGGCGTAGACGGCGTAATGATCGGCCGCGGAATCTTCCATAACCCGTTCGCTTTCGAAACAGAGAAGAAAGAGCATACCAGTGAAGAACTTCTCGATCTCCTGCGCCTGCAACTCGATCTTCATGATAAGTATTCTGAAGAGCTGGAACCTCGGATATTCAAACCGCTTCGCCGTTTCTTTAAGATTTACGTTCGCGGATTCAGTGGAGCGAGTGCCTTGCGGAATGAGCTGATGAGTACAAACTCTACTGATGAAGTACGTGCGCTGCTGGATGAGTTTACAGAGAGAGATGGCGTGAATGAAGAGGAAAGTTTTTCTGTTTCTTAAGCAAAGCCCGTTTCTTTTGAAGCGAATAATTCTTATTTTTTTAGGAGAGAAGTGCCTTTGGTGCTTTTCTCTCTTTTTTTAACTGCATTACGAATCGACTCTGGAATGGTATTGCTCTTTTAAAAACTAAGAAGTAGAAACACTTAGGCGACTTCAAAAATGATGAAAGACCTTAATTTTTGAGTATATTCGCGCCTCTTCCTACCAACCCTAAACTTTCTTAAACACTAAACTTACCGAATAAGCTTAAGAACTCAACTATAACCATGTATGTTATTCTAACTGTAATTTATTTACACGGATTTGAATAGACATTATGCTACTATAATCGAAGACAATATAGGAAAGGACGTTCTTCAATGAAAAAAACCGTTAGAGTCGTTGCAGCAGTTATTGAAAATGAAGATAAAGAAATTCTTTGTGCGCTCCGCTCACCAAAAATGTCAATTCCAAATATGTGGGAGTTCCCCGGTGGGAAAGTAGAAGAAGGAGAAGATCTTCAAACCGCTTTGGAACGTGAAATTAAAGAAGAGTTATCTTGTGAGATTGAAGCACATGATGTTTTAAAAGACCATACTCATGAATATGACAAGTTTATTATTCAATTGATCGCACTAAAAGCAAAGATAGTTAATGGGGCACCAAACCCTCATGAACATTCGAAGCTATTATGGTTGCAAAGAGAGAATCTTTCTTCTTTGAGGTGGGCGCCAGCAGATGTCCCAGCAGTAGAACTTTTAATTAACCAAAAATAAGTATAGCCCCTTCACCAAGAAGGGGCTTTTGTTTATTCATGAAAATAATCATATAATTTTTGGTCGACATGATGCTTTAATTTCATATTCATTCTAACAACGGGTAAATGTTTTTCTTTATCCTCCATGGTAGTTTGTACTACCGAACTCTGATCAGGCTGGGCTTTTCCTAAATAATAAAAGTCGCTTCCTTCTCCGTTGTCTTTTTTTACAAAGATATGGATATCATTGTTTCTCTGTGTGGCTTCAACAATCTGTTTTACTTCATTTGATTGCAATGTCCGATTACTTCTTGAATACCATGTTAGTACTTCAGGGTTTAGAAATTCATCTTTATAATCAATGCTTGATTCGACTTCATTACTCTTATGGTAGGTAATAAAGATAGGACACGTTCCAAACTTTGGTTTATAACCATAAATAGTTGAACTTTCATCATTCTCCCAGTTAAGGAGTTTACAAGCGTCTTTCCGAGAATATTTTTGGAAAAGTGTAAAAGGTTGTTGATCTGAATATGCTTGATTCTTAATTATAGATACACAAACAATATCTTTAACAAATTTGTGGAACAGTTCATTCTGGATTAAGGACGCTTGCATCTCTTCTTCCCATCTAATCTTCTGACCGTCAAAAAATATGATTGGCTTACCCCCATATTTAATTTGATCAGAGCTCTTAAAAAAATCTAGACTATACATACGCTCAACTGAACGTAGGGTGGGTTCATCAACCACTCCACTAACTCTGACGATTTGTTCTTTATAATATTCATATGAGATCGTTTGATTGTCTAATAATAACCAAAGCAATAATGCCTCATGCACCCTTTTTCCATTTAACACTTCCTGCGATAACATGGTTAAAATTTGTTTTTCACGAATGGTTAAGTGCCCAACTTCTTCTTTCATACTTTCCAAGAAGTCATAATAGTTCCCTTTCTTATCTACTAACACAACTGGGTCAATCGAATGATGGGCTTGGAAATCTTCTAATAAAGGGATACGGCCAATCCTGTTCTTCAATTCTGTATAGGCATTTCGTAACACCTTCATTTGTGTAAGGTTCGTCGTTCGAATAGCTTCGTAAATTCGCTCTTTAGCTACTTCTTCAAAGTTAATCGTCGACCTTCCCTGAATATAACTGGTATCAATCACTCTTCTTCGTATATTATCTTTGTTTTGTGAATGATCGCCAGATAAAGCTATAGGAATGAGATAATTATTTTCATAATTTCCTATAAAATCTATTACGGTTACATATTCTTTATTATCATGTTTTCTCAGACCACGTCCAAGTTGTTGTATAAAAACAATGCTAGACTGAGTTTGCCTTAACATGACCACTTGATTAATACATGGAATATCAATTCCCTCGTTAAAAATATCCACCGTTAATATATAATCTAATGCTCCGTTTTCTAACCTTTGAACTTGTGTTTGTCGTTCTTCCTGTGAGTTATCGCCTGTAAGCGCAACTGTACGATATCCTCGCTCGTTCATGAGTTCAGAGAGCTGTTTGGCTTCTCTTTTAGAACTACAAAAAATTAGACCAGCGACTCGGGCCCCTGAAAATCCGTAATACCTAATTTTTTCAAGCACGTGACCGACCCGATCTTGCGCTGTTAAGTGATTAAATAGCTCGTGTTGCGAAACTTTCTCTCCATCTATAGCAAAATCAGCGACTCCGAAATAATGGAAATACGAGAGCATATCCGCTTCTAATGCTTCTTGCAAACGAATTTCATAGGCTATATTATAATCAAATAACTCAAATAAGTTAAATCCGTCTGTACGTTCAGGTGTGGCGGTCATACCTAATAAAAAGTGAGGGTTAAAATATTTAATGAGCTTTAAGTAAGACTGTGCACCCGCTTTATGTACTTCATCTATCAATATGTAGTCAAAAGTTTCTGGATTGAAAGAACTCATGATGTCTGACCTTGACATCGTTTGTACAGTAGCAAATAAATAACGAGCATCAGTATCACGATTCGATCCAGATAGAATACCAAAGTCTTTATCTTCTCCACCCAGGACGTTTTGAAAATCTTTCTTAGCTTTATGTAGAATTTGTTCTCTATGAACGATAAATAGCATTCTTTTCGGTCGTACTCTACGAACATCAAAAGCAGATAAATAGGTTTTTCCTGTACCAGTTGCTGAAACTATGAGAGCTTTTTCTTCTCCTGACTCTCTCACTCGTTGAATCCCATCTAAAGCAGCTTTTTGCATACTATTGGGTTGAATTGATAAAGAATCCATTAATTTATTACTTGTATACGAGCCTGGTGCATCCGACACTTCAAATAATAGCAGTGGTTCATATTGATCTTCATACCTACTTATCCATGAGGTGGTTAAAGGGACAGCTTTATCCCACATGTCTCTAAACTGACCATTAAAGTGGTGAATGATTTCTCCGTTCTCATGAGACGTTAACTTGATGTTCCATTCATAATTTACTTTAAGAGCATTGGTCGTTAAATTTGAACTCCCAACGATAAGAGAAACATGTGTGTCATGGTTGAATATGTATCCTTTCGAATGAAACCCTTCAATATTAGCTATTCTCACGTTAACATTATCTAACTTTAAAAGTTCTTTGAACACCTTCGGTTTATTGAACATTTGATAGGTAGAAGTAAGGATTTCCCCTTTGACACCTTTAAGCTTTAGATCAAGCAAGTGTGATTTTAACGTTGCTAGCCCGCTTTCAGTAATAAAAGCCACGGAAAACATGAAGAAACGGCAATTCTTCAACTCATCAACCAATGATGTAAGGACATCTTTATGCTTTTCTTTACTGTTAACTAATAGCTCTGGGCGAAAGCGCGTAGATGTTGAAAAATCTTTGTCTATAAAGCCCTTATGAAACGAGTGTTGTAATTGTTCAATAATTGATTCCATAATCGCCCTCCATCCTATATTTAAGGTTAAACGGATACTATATTCTAAATTATCAGACATATAATACCATATATGTCTGATAATAGTGTATAATTAACATATATGGTATAGGGAGGTCTTTAATGAATATTGAAATAATTGATAATAATTTTGGTTCAAAATTTCAAGAGCTACTCAAAAAAACGACATCATCCCTGTCTATATCTTCCCCTTTTATTAGTTACAAAACAGCTTCCTACTTGGCAAGTTGGCTTGAAAACCATGACCAGATTATACAATGTCAGTTAATAACACGCTTTAATCGAGAAGACTTTATCCAAGGAGTTAATAGTTTAGAAGCATTAGAACAGCTTTACAATGTAGGTGTAAAGCTATTTTCTTTGCAGCATTTACATAGTAAAATATATATTTTCGATAATAGTAGTGTGTTATTAGGTTCGGCAAACTTCACTTTTAAAGGGCTTTTCAAAAATCATGAATTCGGCGTTTTTATACAAAACGAAAGTGAATTTATAAGTAATACTGTCCAATACTTTAATGATCTAATAGAAAGAATTCAGAAGTTTGAAATTGACATTTCTTTAATAGAAAAAGAAAAAGAGGAAGTAAACAAATTACTATCAGAGCGAACTAGTTCTAGTACAGCATACAGAAACAGAAAAAGATGGGGGGCAATATTGGATGATAATGAGAATAATAGAGAATTGAATGACCCAGAATGGATCCCAGAAAAAAAAGATTTTGTAGAAGATTTCATTGATGAAGAAGAACAATTTGAGGAAATTAATACAGGGATTTGGATCAAATTTGAGGGTAATAGTGATAGTAGAATTCCAAATGATAAAGTTTATATCAATAGGAAAAAGGAGCTTCATGAGTACATTGAACGAACGTATTACCCACGGCCACCTAGAGGGGTAAAAAATGGCGATCTTATATTTATTGCGATGGTAAGTAAAAGTAAAACTGGAATAGAGACCCCCGTTATTGTTGGTTATGCTTATGCTAAAGGATTCAGTAACAATAACAAGATAGATCATACTGATAGTAATTATAAAAGGTGGAACAATAGATACCCCTATTATATCGAGCTTTTTAATGGAAAATTTCTTAATAGTCCAATACGTGAAGGAATTCCACTAATAGAATTGTGCAATACTTTGAGACATAAACTCTACCCAAGGACTATCAATAACCCTGATACAGATATAACCAGAATCACTAGAAGGCACCACCAAAAACCTCATATTCAAATAACAAATCATGCTAAGGACTACCTTGTAAACCAACTGGATAATAAATTTCAAGAAAACGGTCATGACCTAATTTAACCAACAATTCTTTACTTTTTCAAAAGAATACTGTTAAAATCCTCCCTCTGACGATGGTCAGAAGGGATTTTTACTTCCTATAGGGTTCACTGTTACTTCAGATAAGATTCCCTAAGTAATAATTATAAACCCTGTAGCCCTGCTCCACTTATCAACCCCTTCGTAGAAAACGACAAATTAAAGCCACTACGTTTTAGTTCCTCATCACTCTCCCCATAAGTAGCTAGTCCGTACATATGACTAGCTTGCATTTCAAAAATCAGTTGTTTCACTTCGATTTCAAGCGTGATCACTTGCGTCTCTTGAGGTTTTTAAAAAGAAAATACACCTTCTTTTTCACAAAATTCCGAAACCTGTAATTCTTAGCATACGTATAAAAGGCAGTTAATACAATTGAATGTTAGAGAGAAAGGAGACAGTTTTGTGATCAAGGTAGAGAATATCAGCAAACACTACGGTTCCATACATGCACTCAACGATATCAGTTTCACTATCAACGAAGGTACGTGCTTTGGTCTGGTTGGACCAAATGGCGCTGGCAAATCGACGCTCATGAAGATATTATCCGGAATTTTACTTAATTTTGACGGGGACATCCATGTGAAAGATTGGAAGGTTTCGAAGGACCGCCTCAAGATCAAGCAGCAGATCGGCTATATTCCTCAGGAAATCTGCCTGGAGGATACGCTGACCGCTCGTGACAACCTGATCCTTTTTGGCAACTTGTATGGATTAAAAGGAAAAGAGCTGCAGCGTCGTATGGATGAGGTGCTTGATCAGATCGGCTTAACGGATCGGGTGAAGGATAAAGTCATGACGTTCTCGGGTGGTATGAAGCGCCGGCTGAACATCGGCTGTGCGCTTTTGCATAAACCGGGCATCGTCATCATGGATGAGCCGACCGTCGGGATTGATCCACAGTCGCGGAATTCGATTTTTTCAATTATTCAGCAACTGAAATCTGAAGGAAGTACGATCATCTACTCCAGTCACTATATGGAGGAGGTCGAGCAGCTGTGTGACAGCATTGGCCTCATTGATAAGGGGCAGCTCATGGAGTTCGGCCGGATGGAAGAGTTGTTAGAGAAGTATGCGAAGCCTTCGTTGTTTATTGCTGGAGAGGGTATAGAGCTTGAGATGTTGCAAACCTTTGGTGAGCCGGAATCGAAAGGAAACGGCTATTTACTGAATAGTGACGAGCCGCTTCTCACTCTGGAAAAATTGGTGGTGCACTGCCGCGAGCATAATTTGGAGCCTCACAGGCTGGAACTCTATCACCCGCGGCTTGAAGATATTTTCTTCAATTTGACCGGCACGCAATTAAGGGATGCTTAAGAAAAGGAGGGATCCATATGTGGGCAATCGCTCGTACTGAATTGAAAAAGACGGTCCAGGATAAAGGGCTGTGGTTCTGGACATTTGTGCTCCCGATTGTATTTATTGTGGCGTTTGTCGCGATTTTCTCTGGCGATGAGAGCACGAGCTATAAAGAAGTGGTGACTCAGATTATCCCGGGCTACACGATCATGTTCGCTTTTTTCATTATGATTTCTATGGTCATTGTTTTTGTAAAAGATCGAGAGCGCGGGATGGTCGCAAGGATTGCCAGCACTCCCCTCTCGATCCATCAATACTTCTTCGGCAAGTGGCTGCCGTTCATGATCGTCGTGCTTGTTCAAATTACGGTTCTTTTTGGGTTTGGTGTCGTGGTCTATGATCTGCCGCTTGGAGACCCCTTTGCTCTCATTCTCTTATCCCTGGCGCTTGCGTTTATCGTGACCGGATGGGGTATGGCGATGGCCGTCATTGTGCGAACGGAAAATATGGGGATTGCCATGACACAGATTCTCGCCTTAGGCGGGGCGCTCCTCGGTGGTCTTTGGATGCCGGTCGAGTTTATGCCTGAAGTGGTTCAGAACATTAGTAAAGCCCTGCCGCAGTACTGGGCGCTTCAGGGGTATAAAGAGATTATTCTGTCTGGCGGCGGAGTCGGTGATATCTGGTTTCATCTGGTGTTCTTAATTGTAGCGGGTGTGGCTGGTGGAGTGCTTGCTTTGGTATCTTATCCGCGGTTTTTACGGCAGTCGCGAAGCTAGTAATCGATTCAAAAAGCTCCTTAAGGACTTCTTTTCCGGAAGGCCTGAGGGGCTTTTTTTAGCTCATGAGATATGTCCTCTCATGGACTGAAAATCACTTTTTATGAACACAAAAAAGCACTGATCCTTGTCAGTACTTAATCAAAAGGCTCTTCCTTTCGTTTTACGGTGGTATAAGAGATCAATTCTCCCCATCCCCGTCCCTTCTTATCGACCAAACCGGTGATCAAAGAAACGAAGTACCACAGCCCGTTGGTGAGAATGATAGGTCCGAATCCGAGCACCGCCCGCAAGATGATTTGGAAGAAGTTTGGTTTCTTTCCGTTGTTAGATGTGACCGTTAAATTCATCAGCAGCATCCCCAGTGTCCTTCCGTTTGCGAACAGTGGAATGGCGAGTAAGAAAGTGAAGTGAGTGATGATAAAAGCTCTCCAAAACACTGGGTTCGGCTCGAATCCCCGGCCGGTATCCTGCCACTGCGTATATAAGGCGGCTATAAAGCCGGCGATCATGAGTTCAAGTCCGGCGGCGATGAGTCGTTGTAACAGGTTCTTTTCGTTTATGATAATCCCCTCCTTCCCTGTCCTGTATTCTATGGGAACTGGACAGGAAAGGTTCTGGGAGTGGCTGTCGGTGTATCATCACTTTTGATTTTTACGATAGTACCGAAGTCAAACTTCCGTCCCCCCCTTAGGACTCCTATTTTGGGAGACCTGAGGGGATTTTTTTGTAAGGATTCGAACGTACGGTTATATGTATTGGGCTCCATAGCCTCTTTCACTTCACTCAACCACCATTTATTCCACCCTTAATTTAATAATTCTATTCCAATAGGCAAAACTAGAACCAACATTCCCACTAGATGGAAATGAGGTGAATGGTGGATGCTTCTAAAGTACAAAAACTTCTTTTCAATTCTTGGTTCATGGATTTTCTTTGGAAGCATAATTGGTTTAATCGTTGGCTCGACAACCACGTTCCTTTTAGAAACGAACGATTATCTTGGAGATGAGGTTCGATTAGAACAAGATTGGCTGATCTTCTTCCTCCCCCTTGGAGGAGTTCTCATAGGATATCTGTATATGAACTACGGAAAGGTATTTTTGAATAACACTTTAAATGACACGGCTGAATTAAATAATCTCGTGATCGACTCTGTACATGGAAAAAAAGAAGTGCCGCGGCGAATGGGGCCGATCGTTTATCTCGGCACTTTTATAACTGTCCTATTTGGCGGGTCAACGGGACGAGAAGGCGCAGCTGTCCAAATGGGCGGAAGTGTAGCGGCAGCCGTGAACAAATTCTTTAACGTCAACAAACTGGACAGAAAAACGTTAACGATGAGCGGCATTAGTGCTGGTTTTGGCGCTGCCTTTGGGGCACCCATCACCGGTGCCGTATTTGGCATGGAAATGACGGCCTTAGGAAAGCTGAGACTGGAAGCGTTCGTTCCCTGTCTTACGGCAAGCTTCGTCGGCCACTATGTAACAACAGCAGCCTGGGGACATGAACACGAAGAATTTATCATACAAAGCCTACCGGAAGTATCGGTGAGTACTTTTATGAAAGTGATTTTATTAGCGGTCATCTTCAGTCTCATCAGTGTTTGCTACTGTCAGTTGAGGCACGGCATACAAAATTTCTCTGAGAAACTTTTTAAGAAAAATCATATGAAAAGAGCCTTCGTTGGAGGACTGATCATTGTAGGATTAACACTACTGACTGGATCCCAGGACTATAACGGCCGGGGATTAGAGATGCTTGAACAATCTTTCCAGGAAGACGTCCCTCCCTTTGCTTTTCTGGCCAAGCTGGTATTTACTGCGGTCACCCTAGGCAGCGGATTTGTAGGCGGGGAAGCGATCCCTCTATTTTTCATTGGGGCAACTCTAGGCAATGCTTTACATGGCTTTATCGACTTGCCTCTGTCTTTTCTCGCTGCGTTAGGATTAATTTCTGCCTTTTGTGCAGGTGCCAATACCCCTTTGGCCGCCTTCCTTTTGGCTATGGAGATGTTTGACGGAAAAGGGTTAGAGTTCTTTTTAGTTGCCTGCTTAGTCAGCTATCTCTTCTCAGGACATCATGGACTATGGCCTTCTCAAAAGATATATGGTCTTAAGAGCAGGTTATACAATCTTCCCCCGGGAGAAACGATAGAAAATGTGGAGAAAAAGAAAAAAGATACGAAACCAAATGGATAGCTCGGGAGGTTGACGCTTATGGATTTCAACTTCATATGGAAAGCCGTTGTCGTGGTCATTGGAGGCGTCCTTATTTTACGGTTAGCTGGCCGAAAGTCTATCTCCCAGCTTACGGTAGCGCAGACGGTCATGATGATCGCGGTTGGATCCTTGATTATTCAGCCGGTTGGCGACAGGAACATCTGGATTACTATGGCGATCACCTTTCTCATGGTACTTACGCTTCTTTCGATTGAATATGTGGTCTTGAGGTCAGATGCTCTAGAAAGCTTCATATATGGAAAATCACTTTTGGTCGTTGAGAACGGCCAGATTAATGAAGCTAATTTAAAAAAACTGCGCTTAACGGTTGATATGCTTGAGGTGCGAATGAGACAGCAGAACATTAAGCATTTTTCCGATTTAAAATGGGCAACCATAGAACCAAACGGGCAGTTAGGTTATATGCTGAAACCTGATAAGGATTATGCTACGAAAGAGGATATTCAAATGCTTAAAGCGTTGATTGAAGCCCAAGGAGCTACTTCAGGAAATGAAACATCAACAGATACATCAAGTGAACCAGATAACTTGTTTACCGAGGTTAAGAATAGAAAGCATAAGGAAAAACCTAAAGAGAATTTGGATTAAACATAGAGGTTAAAATGGTGCCACTTAAGTCGACATATAAGTTCTGGATCGGGAATCTTTTAAGAAGATAGTTTGTTTGACTATGGTGTTCGGTGACATAACAGGAAAACAGAATATAGTTTCATGCTATGTTCCATTATTTTTATTAGGTTATAACCCTCCCAAACTCTCGATCATCAAGTAAATCCCTGTAAAAAATAAGATTATATACGTAAATATTCGAAAGACATTTTGATTAATTCTTTTAAATAATAGTTGTCCCAAATACAATCCTGCAAATACCAAAGGTAAGGCCCATAAGCTGGACACCCATATTGTCTGATTGGTCCCCGCAAAAATTACTTGGATGATTAAACTAACAAGGTATATAAACAAATAAAAAGCTAGTGTAGTACCTCTTAATTTTTCTTTTTTAGTATCTGTTCCTGAAAAATATAATAATAACGGTGGACCGGGCATTCCTATACTTGTGGTGAAGGAACCTGATAGTCCGCCTACAAGTAAATCTCTCGTCTTATTTTGGTTAATTCGAAACTTAAGAATAAGCATGATGGTTAATACCAAGATAAGAAGGCTCACTCCCAGCTTTAAACTATTTATATCAATTAACAGGAAGATCGTAATTCCAACGGGGAGACCCAAAACACTTCCTCCCACAAATCTTCTAAGGATGCCAAAATCAATATCCTTTCTAATTTTCATGATTAATGCACTGGAAATAATTAAAGACAATATTAAATTTATTTGAATGGCCTCAATTGGTTCAAATATTAAAAGAAGAAATGGAGTAGCCAGAATTGAAAATCCGAATCCTGTACTCGTCTGAAGTATGGAGGCGATTAAAATGATTATTATAAATGCTATTATTTCAATAAGAGACCCACTTCCCTATAACAAAAAAATAAAGATACCGTTAATAAACAGTATCTTTTCTACAACTATTTTAGCATTTCATTAATGGTTCCACTATCTGAAAACTAATTCCACTATCTATTATTTATGATAAGGTTCACCCTTCATAATCTTAAACGCCCTGTACACCTGCTCCACCAACATCAACCGCATCAACTGATGCGGAAACGTCATCTTAGAAAACGACAGACTAAAGTCACTCCGCTTCAGCACCTCATCACTCAACCCAAGCGATCCCCCAATCACAAACGCCACTTTACTCTTCCCATATGTAGCCAGACTGTCCATATGACTGGCCAGCTTCTCAGAAGTCAGCTGTTTCGCTTCAATTTCAAGCGTCATCACGTACGTGTCCTGTGAGATCTTAGACAGGATCCGCTCCCCTTCTTTCTGCTTCACTTCTTCCATCTGCGCTTCACTCAGGTTTTCTGGTGCTTTCTCATCCGGAACTTCGATAATGTCCACTTTGGCATACGGCCCGAGCCGCTTCACATACTCCTCGATCCCTTGCTTTAAATATTTCTCTTTTAGTTTTCCTACGGTTACAATACTGATTTTCAAGATTTCATCCTCCGTCGCACGTTTTGTATCTATTTTATCACGTTTTACCCTCATCCATAATTAACCACCTCAGGTCATCCATAATTTGGATGACCTGAGGTGACAGTTTTTTCCTTTACTTCTCTTCTTGGTTCTCCTTCAGGGTTGCATAACCGAAAAAAAGCACCTGACCCAAAGTAGGGGCAGGCACTTTCAGAAAGATCGTTCACCGAACAAACGCTTGATAATTCTTATTACCACCGGATAAATTATAGACTTCCTCAAAACCATTGTTCTGCAGTATATTTTGAGACGCATTCCCCGTTACGCCTTTGTTGCAGTACGTGATGGTTGTAACGCTTGGATCCAACTCATCTAAACGTGTCCTAAGCTGAGCTAACGGAATATTAACGGCACCTGGCACATTTGATTTCTCATATTGATGAGGGGCACGAGTATCAATGATCTGAAGCTTCTGCTCACTCTCAATCAGTGTGCTTAGCCGCTCTGGCGTCATTAATTTATTTTTATTCGTGATGGCGTTATCGAGCGCCATTCCTGTATAGATCACGGGGTCTTTTGTAGTGCTGAATGGCGGCGCATACGCTAAATCCAAATGGAACAAGTCTTCCGCTTTCGCTTTAAAGGTCATCGCCGTAGCAAACACATCAATTCTTTTATCTACCCCGCGCTCTCCTACGATTTGAACGCCCAAAAGACGTCCACTTTCCCGATCGGCAATTGCTTTGATCACCATCTCTTTACCACCTAGATAGTCGGCATTGGAAGGTTTGATATTGTGCAAAACTTCAATATCATAGCCGTGAGCCAGCGCTTCTCGCTCACTCAAGCCGGTTTGACCAACCGCTAGATGGAAGACTCTTAAAATGCCAGTGCCAAGGATTCCCCGGTGTTCTAATGAACCGCCCGTTATGGCGTCCCCGGCAATTCTCCCCATTTTATTCGCCGTTGAACCTAAAGGACGGTAAATCGGTTCATTTGTGATAACTGAAAAGCTTTCCGCTGCATCACCTGCTGCATATACATCGGGAATCGTCGTTTCCATATTTGCTTTTACAGCGATAGCACCTGTAGGTCCCACCTCAGCTCCGATTTCCTTGGCAAGTTTTGTATTGGGACGAACGCCGATGGCTAAAAAGACCATGTCTGACTCTACTTCTACGCCAGAATGCGTGCGAACTACGTTACATGTGATCTCTTCTGCCGTTTCATTCACCATAAGGTTGATCCCATGATCTTCGAGTTCTTTTTCAACCCTTGAAGCCACATCTTTATCAAGGTGGGACATGACCTGCGCATCCTGTTGGATGAGGGTTACGTCCATTCCCTTATGTTTTAGCTGCTCCGCAAGTTCCAGTCCAATAAAACCAGCACCAATAATCGTTGCTTTCGCCGGGTTATTCGATTGCATATATTGGTCGATGAAAAATGCATTCTGAATCGTACGAACTTGGAATACATGATCCAGCTCCACACCAGGAATCGGCGGCGTGACAGGAGAAGAACCTGTGGCTAACACCAGCTTATCAAAGGAATCTTCTTTCACCTCATCATTTTCCAGATCCCTAATGATCACTTTTTTATTTTCATAATCAATACTAGTAACTTCATGGCGTGTGTGAATATCGACATTGTACCGCTTCTTGAACCAGGCTGCGTCCCTTGGGGTAAGGGTTTCGAGTTCTTCCACTTCGCCGCCTAAATAATACGGAATTCCACATATAGAATACGAAATATCGTAGTCCGCATTATAAATCGTAATCTCAGCGTCCTCACTGTTTCTTCGTGCTTTCGCAGCTACAGACGTTCCAGCTGCTACCGAACCTATTATAATAATTTTCATTAAAATGCTCCTTCATATGAGTATATATCTTGTGTGTCTTCTGTTTTCATGTCGAAAAATGAACAAGTAAACTTCACTCACATTATATAAGCATTCACTTATATAATTCAACGCTTATATATAGTTCTATAAATTCTTTACAAAACATTAACACGATTCTTCACATGAAAGACTAATCTCGAAGAGTTTAAGGCGCTATTATCCATAATTAACCACCTCAGGTCATCCATATAATGGATGACCTGAGGTGGTAGTTTTTACCTTATCCTGTTCTTATTCAGTTACGAGTTGAAGTTCGACTGGGATGAATTCTTCTACTTCTTCATCTTGAGCTACTTTGCCCGCTGCGTCGATCGCATTCTGGCCGATCAGTTCCGGCTGCTGGGCAACGGTTGCATCCATTCTTCCTTCTGAAACAGCGGCACGGGCGTCATCGGTAGCGTCAAAGCCTACCACTGTTACATCTTCCAGCATGTTATTGGATTCTAGAGCTTGGACCGCTCCCAGGGCCATTTCGTCATTGTGAGCGAAGACAGCATCAAGACTATCTGTACTTTGCAGGATGTTTTCCATAACGGTTAGTCCTTCTGAACGGTCAAAGTTAGCGGATTGGTTGGCGACCATTTCAATGCCATCCATGGAGTCTACCACGTTGTGGAAGCCTTCTCCTCTTTCACGGGTGGCAGATGCGCCAGGAATTCCTTCCAGTTCTACAACTTGTCCTTCTTCATTAAGCTGTTCGGCAATGAAATTGCCTGCCATTTCTCCACCTTCGACGTTATCAGAAGCAATGTGGGTCACGACCTCACCGCCGTCAGCTGTACGGTCTACCGTAATCACGGGAACGCCTGAATCATTGGCCGATTCGATCGAGGACACGATCGCTGAAGAATCCGCCGGGTTCACGAGCAATACATCGATATCCTGCTGCAATAGGTCTTCAATATCACTGGCTTGTGTGGCTGCATCATTCTGAGCGTCGGACGTAGTAATTTCATAGCCGGCTTCTTCTGCTGCAGCTTCTGCTCCGTCACGCAAAGCAACAAAGAACGGATTGTTTAGCGTGGAAATGGATAAACCAATTTTCGTGGTATCGTCTCCATTACCCGAATCTCCGCCATCCCCTTCTGCATCATCGGAAGAGCTTCCCGGCTGCTCCGTAGAACAAGCGACGACCAACAACAATAAAGCAAAAAGGCCAAATAATTTCATCCAATTTTTCATTTTTTCTTCCTCCCTGTTTTTTATATGTCATCATGCTTTAAGCAAAACATCATGTCCCTTTATTTAGACCTTCGATCAAGCAGCACAGCAAGCAGAATAACGCCGCCTTTGACAATCTGCTGATAGAAGGATGACACGTTCATTAAGTTCAAGCCGTTATCCAGAACGCCGATAATCAAAGCACCGATTAAGGTTCCGCTGATCAGGCCTCGTCCGCCGGCAAGACTGGTGCCTCCGAGTACGACAGCTGCAATGGCATCCAGTTCATACATGGTCCCTGCCGTAGGCTGGGCCGAGTTTAAGCGGCTGGTCAGAATAATTCCGGCAAGGACGGACAGCATTCCTGTCAGGGAATACACCCAGATTTTTACGCGGTCGGCTTTAATTCCTGATAAAATCGAAGCTTCTTCATTTCCACCTACGGAATAGACTTGTCTACCAAAAACGGTTTTATGCAGAATTAGAAATAGGACGAAGAAAATAAGGATCATTAGTACACCCGGGAAAGGAATCCCGAACACATAACCTCTTCCAATCATTTCAAAAGTGAAGCTATCAGAAAGTCCGGTGATCGGACGTCCATCCGTATAAACCAATGTTGCTCCGCGGAAAATCGTCATCGTAGCCAGTGTTGCGATAAAGGGAGCTACTTTCCCTTTCGTAATGACGAGACCATTGAAGGCTCCCATCGCAAGTCCTGCGAGCAAGCCAATAAACACGGCTAACAGTGGATCCATGCCGCTGGATAACATTCCGGCCGTAAGAGCACTCCCGAATGCCAGAATGGAACCAACGGATAAATCAATGCCTCCCGTTAATATGACAAAAGTCATTCCAAACGCGATCAGGGCGTTAATCGATATTTGTCTGAGTAAATTCAATAAGTTGTCTAGCGTGAAAAAGTTATCACTCACAAAACCAAGAATGATCATAATGAGCAGAAGTCCGATTAAGGGACCTAATTTAGCAAAGTTGTTGACCACCATGTTCTTCATCCTGTCTCTCCCCCCGTCGCCGCTTGCATAATTTTTTCTTGAGTGGCTTCTCCACGATTAAATATTTTGGAGACGTTTCCTTCGTGGATGACCATGATCCTATCACTAATGCCGAGAACCTCTGGTAATTCGGAAGACACCATGATGATGGCGACTCCCTGCTCCGTCAGTTCATTCATAATGTGATAGATTTCCTTCTTCGCTCCGACATCCACGCCGCGGGTCGGCTCGTCCAGGATAAGCACCTTGGGCTGGATGCCCAGCCATTTCGCGATCACCACTTTTTGCTGATTACCGCCGCTTAACGATTTCACTTCCTGTTCCCGTCCTGTCGTCCGGACATGGAGCCGCTTCATTAAGTCATCAATGAGGTCGTTTTCCTTCGTGGAATTGATCCACCCTTTATTAGAAATCGCTTTCATATTTGACAACGCGATGTTTTCGCGAATGGATAAGTTTAGTACGAGTCCCTCGTCTTTACGGTCTTCGGTAATAAATCCGATGCCTGCCTTAATCGCATCACTCGGATGTTTCACGGTCAGCGGCTCTCCGTTCAAGTAAATGCTGCCTTTGTTTTTCTTCACGGCACCGAAAATCGTTTCCATAATTTCGGTCCGGCCGGCACCCATCAGCCCGGCCACTCCAAGAATTTCTCCTGCGCGTACGTCAAAGCTGACATCATTAAACCATTTACTCCTCGCGAGATGTTCCACCTGGAAAATAACTTCGCCGTTCACTTCATCCCGGGTTGGAAAACGCTCACCCAGCTCCCGTCCGACCATCATTTTAACGATGGCTTCAAATGAGGTGTTCGATGCCTCTTCCGTTCCGATGTACTCACCATCCCGTAAGACGGTGATCCGGTCGCAAATCCTAAAGATTTCTTCCATTCGGTGAGAAATATAAACGATGCTGACTCCCTGTTTTTTTAGGGAATCGATCACTTCAAACAGGCTTTCGATCTCCCGGTCCGTTAAGGCCGCCGTAGGTTCATCCATAATAATCATCTTGGCGTTCGTCGAGATCGCCCGGGCTATTTCGATCATCTGTTGTTTACCAACGGATAAATCCCCGGCATTTTCATTCGGATCGATCGACGTAACGCCCAGTCTTTTCAAATTCTCCAGCGTCTGTTTATGCATTTGTTTTTTCTGAAGAATCCCGGTGTTGCGCCAGGTGATTTCTTTTCCTAAGAACATATTTTGAGCAACGGTTAAGTGAGGAATAATGTTCAACTCCTGGTGAATGACCACGATTCCCTGTTTTTCCGCTTCCTTAGGATTGGAAAAAGAGATATCTTCGCCGTTCACCTGAATAGAACCTCCGTCTCTCGCGTGAATGCCCGTCAGGATTTTGACTAGTGTCGATTTCCCGGCTCCGTTCTCACCCATGAGCGCGTGGACTTCGCCTGGGTTCACGGAGAAATTCACTTTTTTAAGAACCTGGTTGCTGGAAAAGGATTTATCGATATCGTTCATGACGACAAAAGGCTGCTCAGACATGTTATTCACCTCGCTTTATGAAAAAATGACTCCGGATTGTAATAGAACGTTTGAGAAAGGGGTAGCCTCTCCCGTACGAATAATGACTTTTGAATTTTTGGAGTGCTTTTTCAGATTTTCATGGGTCGTGTAATGCTTCGGAATGTCGGCTAAACAATCGGATACCTGCTGATGCACCGTTGGATTGTTGGTTTGAATTTCTTCCGCCAGCGTAGCCTTTTCGATTTTCATATCGCCCGTAACGGCACGCAATACGGTTAATAGATCAGGGGTTCCAAGATTCAAAGAAACATCGATACAGCGAGTTTTTTCAGGAATCGGAAGCCCGCAGTCGGCTATCATAATCGTATCGGTGTGACCAAGTCTCGCTAGAATCGAAGCGATTTCCCGGTTTAAGATGCCATGCTTTTTCATAATGATGAACCCCCCTGATCTCTTAAAAACTGCTCTACACTTGCTTGATCAGGCATGCCGCTCTGTGCCCCTTTTTTCATAATCGAAAGGGCGGCTGCGGCGTTGGCGGTTTGAACGGCTTGCTCGATGGAGTAACCTTCCGCCAGTTGCGTAGCGAGGGCACCACTGAAGGTATCGCCTGCCCCTGTCGTGTCTTCCACGGTCACATCATAGCTTGGAACCGTGACGAGCTCTCCATCTTTATAAATGGTGACGCCTTCTGATCCTCTTGTCGTGATCCACTTATCTTCAGACCGGTCTTCCTGTAATTCTTTTTTGAACAGCTCGGCTTCTGTTTCATTCGGCGTGAGATAATCAAAGGCCTCGATGACAGATGCAGGAAGCGGCTGATAAGGTGCTGGATTCAGGATCATAGGAACGTCTAGATCCTTCTTCAGTTCAGAAAGATAGGTGATCGTTTCGAGCGGAATTTCCAGCTGAGTAAGAACGATATCGCTCTCTTGAATCCGTTCCAGATGGTCCTGAATATAAGAAGGCGTGACTTCCTTATTTGCGCCTGCCGCTACAATGATGCGGTTATCCTGATTCGAGAGGATAATCGTCGCGGTTCCCGTCGCTTCCTTCTCAGACCTGGCAATTGCTGAAGTATCAATGCCTTCGTTTTGCAGGTGATGAACGAGGTCTTTACCGAACACATCGTTACCGACCGCTCCAAGCATCTGTACATCAGCGCCGAGCCTGGCGGCCGCCACCGCCTGGTTCGCGCCTTTTCCGCCTGGATAGGTTGCGAAATTGTCCCCGAGGACCGTTTCTCCCTGCTTCGGCATGATCGTCGTCTGAACGGTGAGGTCCATATTAATGCTTCCGATCACCGTTACCTTAGGTTTCTTTGTCATGGATGGTCCTCCTTTCGTCTCGTCGAATCTCTCTCTACGAGTTCCACTGTGAATTCTTCTGATTGGGCTTCATGATCTTGTTTTTCTATTTGCTGAATGAGTAATTCTGCAGCTCTCGCTCCTATTTTGTAAATCGGCTGAGCCATGGTCGTTAACGTCGGCGTGGTTGTTTCGCCAAGGGTAATTCCGTCAAAAGCAATCACAGAAAGCTGATCGGGGATTTTTATTCCCAGCGACTCCGCCGCTTTAATTGCGCCCACTCCCATGAGGTCATTCGCCACGAACAGGCCATCGATTTCCGGGTGTCTGGTGAGGAGTCTTTCTGTAGCCTTCTTGGCTTCTTCAAAGTGATACTCCCCCGGCTCAATGTAGCACTCCTTGAACCAGTTTTCTTTTTCGACTACATCTAAGTAACCCTGGAGGCGCTGATTCGCGTTGCTTGCCTGCTCCGGACCGGATATATGAGCGATTCTTTGACAGCCTAAGTCTTTTAAATATTGGACCGCCTGCCGGGAGCCTTCCCGGTTATTTACCGTAACCGAGGCCATCGATCTATGCAGGATTCGGTCTAGCGCAATGACCGGGACATCGATATTCTGGATATACTCTTCAGTCATTGTGCTTGAAACCACAATAATTCCATCTAACGACTTCTGTTTTAACGCTTCTAAATACGTGATTTCTTTATTCAGATCATCGTCTGTATTACATAGCACAAAGGTAAAGCCATGCTGGTTGGTCATATCTTCTACAGCGCGTGCTAATTCAGGGAAGTAAGGGTTCATAATGTCTGGCACGAATAGGGCAATCATTTTGGACCGTCCTTTAAATAAGATGCGTGCCACATCATTCGGCCGGTAATTCAGTTGTTTGATGGCTTCAGCCACTCGCTCCTTCGTTTCACTGTGAACATATCCGTTCCCATTCAACACTCTGGAGACGGTAGCTGTAGACACTTCAGCCAGTTTGGCAACATCTTTAATCGTAGGCATATACATCGTCTGCTTTCTTTTTTAAATATGTGTAACCCGTTACATATTCATAAAAAAAATAAAGATTTTATTAAATTTCGATTACATGTAACCCGTTACATACAATAATAAAGCGCTTACAATACAGTGTCAACCCGTATGCCGGAGATCCAAATAAACCCACCTCAGGTCATCCAGAATCTGGTTGACCTGAGGTGGGTTTATTTGGTTGTTCTCTTTATTCGGTTTGCTGGTACTGTTCGAGCAGGTGAATACGCTCCATCATGGTCGGATGACCGTAGCGCAGATATTTCACTAATGCTGGAGGATTTACTTCACTAAGTCCGTTCACCGTAAGTTCCTGGAATGCGCCGACCGCCGCTTCTGGATTTTGCGTCATTTCAATCGCATACACGTCTGCATCCATCTCGGCATTTCTCGAAATCGCAAGCTCAACAGGTGTGGCTGCAAAGCTAAGTAATGACAGAATGATGAAGAGTACAGGGAGTCCGGCTATATCCGAAACCGATTTAATGTTTAGTTTATCTCCCCACCTACGTACTGAATATTTCATGAGGTGATACGCCAGATAAAGTCCAATGAACGCGGCAGCGACCGCTCCGAACAGGTTCCAATACAGGTGATGCATCACATAATGGCCAATCTCATGCGCCATAATGAACAGCACCTCTTTTTCCTGCAGGCGGTTAAGCGTCGTATCCCAGAGGACAATTCTTAAATTGGATCCAATCCCGTTCACATAAGCGTTCATGCTGTTTGTTTCCTCGGACATATTAACTTCATAGACCCGTTCAGCTGGCACATTCGCTTCATCAGCAAGGCTCAGAATCTTTGCTTCTAAGTTTTTATCTTTCAGATCGGAGAACTCATTGTACAGCGGGTCAATCACCACAGGCTGGAGGTACATCATGAATACTAAAAACGGCATCATTAAAATCGAGGCGTACAGCCACCAGCGCTTTTCGAACTTTCTCATCAGCGTGTACAAAACCGTAATGAGCAACGCCATAATGATATAGCCCACCCAGAAGCTGATTAACTCATCTTTCATCCAGTCGGAAAACGTCTGTGTGGATATGCCATAGCTGAGCGAAAGCCTGCGGCTTATGTAATCAACCGGAAAGGTAAGCATCCAGGTTAATGTGGAAAGAAGCAGGACATACACCGGGATATGTACAATCGAAAAACGGGACACTCGCTCGCTGGACTGTTTAAAAACCGTGGATATTCCAAAGATCATCACACCTAAATAAATGATCCACTCAAGCGGCAGACTGACAAAATAGAGAAAATCTTTGTAACGGGAATAGTCCTGACTCTGCGCGAGCTCTTTTGCCGTCATAAAAGTGGCCGGGTCAGCAGATGTCCCCTGATAAGCTTCGGGTACACCAAACTCGGCCCATTGAAATAAGTATAGACCTATAAGGACGCCATAAATTGCAAATAGTATGAGTGTCCAAGTGAGAAATCGTTTCTTCACTTCGTCACCTCCGGAAGTTTTCTGCCCCTTATTGTACGAGCTTTGAAATCATTTTAGAACAAAAGGCTCCCGGTCACAAGATTAGGGCAGAGGTTCAAATTGCCTGATCACCTGGAGGACTTGTTCCCTGGAAAGATCATCTTCATTGGAAAACGATACATAATTGAATCGGTAGGAGAGATTCTCATCTTTCCATAAAATAGTGTGTCCATCGTCCTCCAAAATGTATTCTCCCATCCATTCATCTGATATTTTAATCGGTTCGGATTCATAAGAAACACCCGGATTCCAGCCAACTTCACTAATCAGAAGGCTTACTACGCTGTTGTGTTTATTTTGGAAAGAGATCGCTGTGATCTGCCCTGCAGCCATCTCATTGCTCACTTGAATGTCGGTCACTTTAAAAGGCAGCTGTTTAGGGAGTAGGGCATCTTCAGGTAACTTATCGGACTTCTCAACGACTAAACTTCGATCGTAATCATAAAGTGGCACTTCCGAGGTGCACCCCGGGAGGACAGCCAGGATGAGCAGCACGAATAGA
Source organism: Halobacillus sp. B29 (assembly GCF_052246755.1). Lineage (NCBI taxonomy): Bacteria > Bacillati > Bacillota > Bacilli > Caryophanales > Bacillaceae > Halobacillus > Halobacillus sp. B29. The sequence continues at coordinate 105,759 of NZ_JBQQCM010000007.1, read as the reverse complement.
AAAGTTTTAATTCGCAACAACCACATGCTCCGTATGTTCTGGCAGCCTGTGCAGGCCAGCAGTCAGAAATTCAGGCTGTACGATGATCTCGTGCAATTCCGTAACCGGAATCCATTGATAGATGAGCCGCTCCCCTTCCAGTCCGTGGAAAGGCCCTTCTTGAAAATGAGACCGATCAGAACTTAAAACGAAGTAAAAGCCAAGCTCATGATAGTGATGTCCATCATAGTGAAAGAAATTCTCTGCGATCCACGGAGTACTGGCGACGTCCACCTCATATCCAAGTTCTTCGTTCATTTCCCTGACGATCGTGTCTCTTGCCTGTTCACCAAGCTCGACTCTGCCCCCTGGCAGCGCCCAGTACTGGTCGCCCGCTTGCTTATGTAGTAACACATGATCCTGTTCGATCAGAATGCCCGCAGCCCGGTAATTAAACCGCTTCGAACCCGTCTGAAACTTTACATCCACACCCATTCCTCCTCCAGATAATCGTCTACCCTCTAATGTATCACAAACAGGAATAATCTGGATGACCTGAGGTGCCAAAAAATACCAAGTACCAATTATGTGAAATACTGAACAAAACTCTTGCTATTTATTCGTTCTGCTTATATAATAGTTTCATAGTTTATAATGTGAATCATTTCACATTATCACACAAAATCAAGATAACCATCGCCCAGGCTTTATGCCGACCGCTGAACACGTACAGTTAAAAGTCACGTTTGACCCGGCCACCCACCGGGTACTGGGTGCACAGGTGATTTCCAAAGCAGACGTTACGCAATCGATCAATACGATGAGTGTCTGCATCCAGAGCGGAATGACGGTGGAAGAACTCGGCTACGTGGATTTCTTCTTCCAGCCGCACTTTAATAAGCCCTGGAACTTTATTAATAAAACTGGGCTGCAAGCCGCTCTCTAAAAGATATGAAGAATACAAGAAAGCCCCTGGTCAGTTTAGCAGCTTGACCAGGGGCTTTTCCTATCTTATTCGCCTGTTTGGGTAGTGATATATTCTTTTACGACTTCATACACATAAGCCTGGTTCGCTTCCGCTGTATTCGGATCGTACTCTCCGCCGTTAACTTTGTTGTTGGAAAGGATGCGGATACCTAAGAAAGGCACATCATAAGCCTTGGCGATCTGCGCGCCGGCCGCGCCTTCCATTTCCTCGACAGAAGTTCCGTACTTCTCATGGAACCATTGAATACGATCCACTTCATTGTTCCAGACGTCCGCCGAGCCAATCGTACCTTCAACCACTTTTCCTTTCTCGTGAACATCTTTCACAGCCTGAGCCGCGGCAAGAAGTTCTTCGTCCGCTTCAAAGTACCGAATGTTTTCTGCATCCGGATCTTCTCCTGCGCTTCCTTCAGAAGCCATGAGGTCCATGGGAATCCATTCTTTTGGAGCGATCCCTTCTCCATCTTCTCTGCTTCCTGTTTTCAGTGATCCGATATTTGTCGTTCGTTCTCCTAACACAATGTCATAGACATGCAGGTTCGGATCGTGTCCGCCTGATGTACCCTGGTTAATAATCGCGGCCGGATCATACTTTTCAATCGCGATGGCCGTAGCTGCTGCTGTATTTTCCATCCCTTTCCCTGTCTTGGCTACAATCACAGGATAATCATTCACAGTTCCTTTATAAAAAACGAACGATCCCGATTTTTCTTCTTCCACATTTTCTAGGCGTTCAGCGAATTTTTCCGCTTCAATCGGCATTGGACCTTGAACGATAATAGGCTGCTGCGCACTTTCTTCATCTTCGGCCGCTGCCTCTTCGGATGATGAGCATGCCGCAAGTAATGATACGAATAGAATAGAAATAATAGCGAGTGAAGCGTATTTTTTCATCAAAATAAATCTCTCCTTAACGAATATAATAATAGCTTTCTGAACCCTCACACGCTCATCGAAATCTCTTACTCAGTCCATAAAAAAAGGCCTAGAAAAGCAGAGAAATCTCTACCTTCTAGACCTACAAAGTCAAAGCACACCACGGCTAAAGTGTGGTAAACCAAACCATAAGAAACCTGCTGAATATGGGTGCACTTTAACTCGTAGTCCAGTTCTTTCATTGGGAACCGGGTAGAGACGCTCGGACCTTATTTCCGAGAATATACGAGTTGGGCTATGTAATTGGGCTACTGTGATAATATAGCAGACTCATGCCACACAATCAACTAAAAAACGAACAAAAATAATAAAAATCACATTAACGTTCGTTTTATTACAAAAATAGGAACCTGTGACCCTTACCTGCTTACGAAACCGGCAATTCCAAGAGCATATAGGAGTGCAGCAATGATCAGCAAAATAATCACTACAATAATAATCGTTTTAACTAAGCCGCTTTGCACGAGTCCCCCTCCTTCCCACTCGGTCACTCCTCATACATGCACTCTTCAAAGAGTCACCTTCCCCATCGTAAACCTGAGCATGTCGAATAGCCTGGCCCCTTTCCCATCTTCATTAAATAGAAGAGAACTGCTCTGAGCTCTTCTCTTCTTCTTTAATACCATTATTTAGGTTGTCGATAAACCTGAATTGTCATTTTATTACAATTAGTGAAACGATTACAGGTTCTATTCAATCGATTTAACATGAGCTCTTTTACCATTTGTAAGGATTTTCGGCCTTGAAACAAGCCCCTGCAACTGCAAACAGCCTTAATAGATTCCTCAAAAAAACCCCTCTGGATTTCTCCAAAGGGGTGAGGGGAGGTCATTTCATTCGCTTAGTGGTTTTTTTATAGGATTTAGACTTTCTGACATGCTTACTGAGTTCATCCAATGGAATACCGTCCACAAAGCGGTCCTTATGAAACATTTCAGCAAAAATGTGATGCTGGGCGGCTGACAGATTCTTTTTCGTACTTTGACCAGTCTCAAGTTCCGGCATGGAACTCACCTCCAAAGTGTAAACTTTCGAGTCCCTCTTTTGACTGATGAACTGTCTCCAGGTGATCTCATACTTCACCTTATGATGGAACGCCGCTCAATATGTACATTTCCATGAATTATAAGCATCGATGTACTCGTTCGATGACAAGGTCGATATCTTCGCCCGAGACATCATAATGAGTCACAAACCTCACCGTGTAAGGTCCAAACGGTACAGCAAGAACGCCCTGACCCTTCAGCTCCTCGAGAAATTCATGCGAGGTCTTCCCCCGTCCTTCCACATTGACTAAAAGGATATTCGTATCTACGTTATTCTCAATTTCCAGCCCTTCTATATTTCCTAATCCTTCCGCTAACTGCTTCGCATGCTCGTGATCTTCCGCCAGCCGATCCACCATGTCATTCAGCGCCACTAGACCCGGAGCCGCAATGATCCCTACTTGACGCAGGCCTCCGCCGAGACGTTTTCTCCACTTGCGGGCTTTACGGATAAAGTCCTCAGACCCTGCAATAATGGAACCAACGGGAGCTCCCAGCCCTTTCGATAAACAGAACTGAATCGTATCCGTCTGTTCGGCATACGTTTTCACCGGAACGCCCGAAGCCACCGAAGCATTGAACAACCTGGCCCCGTCCAGGTGAACCGGAATACCGGATTCCTGTGCAATTCGATGAATCTCCTGCATATTTTCTAAAGGAAGAATCGCTCCGCCGGCTTTGTTATGACTATTTTCCAGACAGATTAGTCCCGTTTCCGGAAAATGAATATCATCAGGCCGGATCGCTGCTTTTACTTCGTGAGGGTTCATCGCCCCTCTAATACCTTGCAGCGTTCTCGGCTGAACACCAGCCAGGGCAGACATGGACGCTCCTTCATATAAAAATAAATGAGCATTTGCTTCCATGAGAACTTCATCTCCAGGTTGGCAGTGGGTCAGCACGGAGATTTGGTTCCCCTGCGTACCGCTCGTAACAAATAGTGCGGCTTCCTTCCCCGTGAGTTCAGCTGCTCGATTCTCAAGCTTTTTCACAGTGGGATCCTCTTCATATACATCATCCCCTACCTCTGCTTCAAAAGCAGCTTCACGCATGGCGCGGGTAGGCTTCGTTACGGTATCACTCCTTAAATCAATCATGTTATCTCCTCCTTTTCTGTTATTGTACGAAACAATTCAGGAAGATGGAAATAGATGAATTACTAAGACGATTGACCTGCTTCTTATGGTATAAATAAAGTAACAGTAAAAGGGGAGGGGACTACGGAATGAGTATATTTCAAATAGTATTATATCTTCATATTCTGGCGGGGTTTACGGCGCTTATCGTGTTTTGGATTCCTTTAGTTACGAAGAAAGGGGGAATGATTCATAGACGTGTGGGCTGGATATATGTGTGGGCCATGGGGAACGTAGCAGCTACTGCTTTTTATATGGGGATTTATCGGATCGGATTTGATGCTTCACGAAACGCAGCAGAAAAATCTTTCGCTTTCTTTCTGCTCTTTATAGCTGTTCTCAGCGCCTCCACGGCCTGGAATGGAATCCGGGTGCTGAGGTTCAAGCGAAGGACCAGAAGAAGAAGTTTGTTAAGTCTGGACACAGGGATCTCATTCGTACTCGTTTTCAGTTCGATTATTACGATGGTGATTGGATGGGTAAATCAGTTTCCATTATTACAGTACTTCCCGGTAATTGGACTATTTTTAGGTTATGGACAGCTCAAATACTGGCTGACTCCTCCACAAACAAAAATGCACTGGTATTTTGAACACTTTGGCAACTTAATCGGATGTTCCATCGCCACCATTACCGCCTTCACCGTTTTTGGAGCCCCGCGCTTATTAAACATTTCATCGATCAGTATTTTCTTGTGGTTTTTACCTACGATCGTCCTGACGCCACTGATTTTTGGATTTACTCGTTACTACCGGAAGAAGTTTCGACTATCAACGCCTAAATAATATTTATCCACACTTTCGTAAATCGTTAGAAAATGAGGAGTCCAACTACAACAACAGGATAAAATTACTCTCCATTTATTTTCACGATTTTTACGAAGGATTCATGATCCTTACATGCCCTTCACAAAATAAGAGTCAAAAGTCATCCACATGTGGAAAAAAGTCACTAACGATTTTAGTTACCCACAATTGTCCACAGACTTATGCACAATTATTGGTAATTTTCTAATATTCACAGGTTTTCCCCTGATGTAAACAGGTTATCCACAAAACTATCCACATATGCACAATTTGGGAGGGGTATATGGTAGTAGAATTTACGTTCGCCACCATATATGCTATTTATCCAGAACACTATTCACAGGCTGTGGACAAAAATATGAGGTTTTTCGACAATAAAAGAGATATCCTCAACTGGTTTAGTTTTTAAGGATACCTCTTTTTCACGTTCTATTCTTGTGAACCAAGGGTTACAGTCGTCGTATTTTTTTCACCATCCCGGTAGTACGTGATCTCCAGTTCATCTCCGGCATCTTTTTCATTGTACAAGTATTTCCGAAGATCAATAATGTCCTTCACTTGGTTGCCATCAAGCGAAGTGATCACATCAAGTGGCTGCAATCCAGCTTTAGCTGCCGGCGACATCTGTTTAATACTTCGTATATACAGTCCGCCTTCAACTTCCTCTGGTAAATTCAACGTACCTTCCCACTCCGAGCTAGGAACTTCATTTAATCCATAAGCTTCAATACCAATATAAGGACGGTTCACTTGTCCATATTGTTCGAGTTCATCAATAATCGGCTTAGCTGTATCAATTGGAATAGCGAATCCTATCCCTTCCACAGCCGATTGAGCAATCTTCATAGAATTGATTCCTATTAACTGTCCTTCTATATTGATTAAGGCTCCGCCGCTGTTTCCTGGATTAATGGCCGCGTCCGTTTGAATAACCTCTGCCTGCCAATCTTCTAAACCATCCCCATTAAAGTCCTGCGGAATGGCACGCTGCTTGCCGCTGATAATCCCCTGCGTGACCGATCCGGAAAAACGCAGTCCTAATGGGTTACCGATGGCGATCGCGGGCTCACCGATTTTAAGGTTTTCTGAATTTCCTAGTTCAATCGTATGCTTCACTTGATCCCCAGGCATTTTAAGTACCGCTAGATCTGTAAATACATCGCTCCCGACAAGCTGAGCTTTAATTCTTGTTTCATCGGCCAGAACCACTTCAATCTCACTGGCCCCTTCGATTACGTGATTGTTGGTCACAACATGAGCCGTTCCATCTTCATTTTTGTAGATGACGCCTGACCCTACGTTGCTTTGCTGACTGGAACCATTCTGTTCCCAGAAATTCTGCTGAGATTGAATATTAACGACGCCTACGACAGAAGGAGTCACTTTATCTACAACATCTGTAATTTGTGAAGTCACATCAAGTTTTACATTTTTCGTCGTATCTCCTGTAAGACCCTGGTCATCATCGACCAGTCCGCTGTCATCTTCAGGAATGGTAATCTCATAAGGAAGTAATTCGGTTTGAACTAGAGCTGGAAGTGCTAACAAGATTAAAACTGCACCAAGGATCACGCCTACAATGGTAGGCATGACCCAACGTCTTCGACTGTTCTTCTGCTGGGCAGCTGGGGAGTGGTCATCATAGTAACCCACGCGGCTTCACCCATCCTTTCTTCGCTCGTTTATGATCTACTCACGTATTCTTTCCTGTTTTACCAAAAATAAAACGCTGTTATACCTCATAAATTGGAGTCGCCTGCTTCGGATCCGTATCATGAAGCTCAAGGTGAGAGCCGATGTGGAATCCCCGTTCTTCTAAAATGTTTCTAACGGACATGCGTGCCAGGTCCTTCATATTATTGTCCAGACTCAAGTGAGCCAGATAGATGCGCTGCGTGCGGTCCGTCAGGATATCGGTTAAGGCGAGAGCGCAATCTTCATTCGAGACGTGACCGGAATCTCCTAATATACGCCGTTTTACATTCCACGGATATCGTCCCATGCGGAGCATACTTACGTCATGATTGGATTCAAAAATATAAGCGTCGGCATCTTCCACCGTTTTTTTAATTCTTTCAGATACATAGCCCAAATCCGTTACGAGAGCTACTTTTTTTCCGTCCTGGTGAAAGGTAAAAAACATAGGATCCGCGGCATCGTGCGAGACCGCAAATGATTCTATATCAAGCTTGCCGAACGTCTTCGTTTCTTCCATATTAAAATGAAATTTCTGATCCAATGACAATTTACCGATATGCCCTTCCATGGCGTGCCATGTTTTTTCATTCGCATAGACAGGGAGATTATAACGTCTTGCCATAATTCCAAGTCCCTTGATATGGTCGCTATGCTCATGCGTCACTAAAATCCTGGACAAGTCACTTGGATCAATATTCACTTGCTGCAATAAACTTTCGATACGCTTCCCGCTTAATCCTGCATCGACTAAAATCTTTTCGTCCCCAGATTCTATATAAAAAGCATTACCTGTACTGCCTGAAGCTAGTACACTCATACGTATAGTCATTCATTAGACACTCCATTGTTTGTTTCTTCGTTGCTATTTTCATTATCCATAAGAGGCAAGGAAGTTTCTCCTTCATTACCCACATTTAAGTCAAAAGAGCTCTTTACTCTTTGAATAAAGTCTGACTCATTGTTATCAATAATGGCTCCCGTTATTGCAAAGACAAACAGGTTTTCTTCTCCATTTACCGTTACTTTCCACGTTGGAGCGAATACTTGAGGGCCATTTTCCTCTCCCGGCACTAGATTAATACTATTGTAGTAACCAATTTCCATGCTGGTCACCTCGTCACCAGCAGTCAGTTGGTCTTCGTCCATCAATTTCTGAATAATTTTACGCGGTTGAATCAGCTGTGGATCCTGAATCGTCGAAGGTGTGTCCTCTTCCTCTGTGTCCGAAAAAGACAATAGAGTTGCCACATAATTCGTTATTTCTCCGTCCTTAACTTCAAGCATTAAGAAGCCTCTGGTATTAAAGAAAATCGTACGATCATTCTTTTTCTGGAAAAACAACAATACGCCTTCTTCTTCGTTCCAATTCCACAGCTCGTACTGATTGCTGAAAGGAACGATATTGTTCACCTGATTCTCTATATTTTCCTCATCTATTTCCACCGATTCATTCAGTTCTCCTTTTAAAATCATATCTTCCTGTACAACCACATTTTGCTGGTCTCCCTCTTTCAGACCTTGAATTTGGGAAAGGACTCCCTCTGAAAATTTCCCGCCAGATGTCATCGTTTGAGGGACGGAAGGGGTTTCTGAAGGGATATTATCCCAGGAAACGGTAATCTCATTATTCTCAAGCTCCGTTTCAAAGTCCTCCTCATTAGCCGTAGCTATAGGACCTATTTCTGAAGTCTGCTGCTTTTCCAGAAACTGTTGAAGTAGAAAAAGGTCCAGGATTAAAAAGCTGAGAATAAATAGAACTTTAATCTGTCCCCATTGCATAATCACCCGCCCCCTTCCTAGGATATTTCTTCATTTTGAGACATCTCTTCCATTTCCAAAGGGCTCCAGCTGCCAGAAATTTTGATAAACCATCTAGGAAACAGGGAGTAAGCAAGATTTGGGCGTTGTTCCTTTAACTGATAGCCTATTTTCAAACCTTCTATTTCTTCGATGTCATATTGATCGGTTTCATTAAGAAACTCCCTAACTTCTACTCCTGAAACAAGCTCATCCGAAGCCGTATTATCATAAGGATAGCGTTCAAAAGTGACGAGTGGACGGACATATTCCTGAATAGAATCTTGTTCATATTTGATAGACATAATTTCTATATCCGAATCGCTTGAAAGAATAGGCAGCCCATTGAAGTGCATCCGATAAGTAGCTTCTTCCATAGTCGAAGAAATGCTGTCCAGATAAAACATATTGGTCCAGCCCACATGGTTATTAACATCACTTAAACTCCTGGTTAGTAACTCATACTCAAACATTGGACTTGGGTTAGCGCGGTTCGGAATCATATACTCATATCTTAGTCTCGTTTCATTATCCAGGATATCCAATCTTCTGTCTGTGGTAGCCAGGCGCCGATGTCCGGAGATTGTGGATGATGAGACCACAGCATTTCCCGGGAAAAGGTCGTTTTGAATCGGAACGAGCGGAATCGGGGTGGTCTGTAATACTTCTTCTGGAAAAGTAGTGCGATCTTCAGGAAGATAGACATTGTTTTCGATTTCCGAATTTTCCAAGAGAGAGATTGAACCATCCAATGCAATCTGCTCTATTAAGTCATCTTTGTTATCCAGTTCATCAAATAATTGTCTGCCGTCATCTTCATCAATGATAGCCTGAAGTTTGGCGGGCGCTGCATCATCCGTTGTGTTTACAGCCAGTACCTCATAATAAGAGGAGTTACTATCATGACCGTGTACAAAGAACAGTCGGTTAAATCCTTCGGTCTCTGAAAGCTCTCCTGAGTTTACTGTAAAAATATTTTCCAGGACTTTCAAAGGAAGCTCCTCAGGGAAAACAGCTTCCACAACACGATTACTTTCAAAATTTGGCTGCTCTGGAGTGTCATCCACATTCAATAGTTCCCACTGCTTTATCCTGTCGTACATATCCGATTTCTTCTGGGGATCCTTGTATGCATAGGAATTTCCGATTTCGTGAAAGACGAACTGCTCCGGCTCCACAAGGCTTACTAAATCGTTCTCTTCTCCATCCAATTCCGTGGTATCGATCACTTCTTCTCCTTCTTCCACCACTTCACTGCTCGGTTGATAGTTCCATAAAGCGACAGATAACAATAGACTTAAAGCAATTAGTATCACCAAAATTACGGACTTCATTGTTTCTATGTTCATGAATTTCCCCTCCGCTTCTGACTCATTAACGGAAGTGTAAAGTGTACAGAGGTTCCTTTACCCTCTCGGCTCTCTGCCCAGATTTTGCCGTGATGGGCTTCAATCATTTCCCGGGCAATAGCGAGACCAAGACCGGTTCCGCCCATTTCTCTGGCGCGTGATTTATCTACCCGGTAAAATCGATCAAAGATTTTATCGACTGTATCTGCCGGCATTCCAATACCTTGATCGGTCACACTCACTCGCAGCTGTTTTCTGGTAGAGTACGCATCAAAGCGGATTGTACCGCCTTCAGGCGAATATTTGACAGCGTTGGAAATAACGTTATCCAACACTTGTGTTAATTTATCTTTGTCCATCCAGACATACATGTTTTTCTTAGGAAGATTTCTTTCAAACGTCATGTTTTCATCTTTATTCATCTCGAATCGATCAATAATATGATTGAAGAAGCCGACAAATTCGACTCGATCCTTCATCAAGGTGGTTTCCTTATGGTCCATCTTCGTTAATTGCAGCAAATCATTGACTAAGCGTATCATACGATCGGTTTCAGTTTGGGTAACATCAAGGAACCTCGGAGCAATCTCCGGATCCTGCCACGCTCCATCATTCAATGCCTCAATGTAACTCCGCATCGTCGTCAGCGGTGTACGCAGCTCATGGGAAACATTGGACACGAATTCCCGGCGTTCTTGCTCTACCTTCTCCTGTTCGGTAACGTCACTAATCACCGAAATAAACCCGTCCATTTCTTCATTCTCGTCCTCAACAGCCGAGAAATTCGCTTTAATTAATAAGTGTTTGTCTTCACTGCTGAGGTCAATGATCATCGATCCTGCTTCTTCCACTTCCGAGATATCCTCCATTTGATCACTCAGATCGAGTACATCAATTAATGACTGGCCCTGGACTTCTTCAAACGTCTGACCGATCAGCCTCGAGGCTGGAGCGTTCATTAATATAATCGCTCCGACACGGTCTGTGGCGATAACACCATCCGACATATTCGACAAAACGGAACTTAATTTTCGCCGCTCTCCTTCAGTTGTCGCCTGGGCTAATTTCAGCTTATCGTTCAGATCATTAAACGTTAGACCGAGCTGACCAATTTCATCATTTCCTTTTACATCGACCTTTTGGGAGAAATCACCGGTAGCCATAATTTGAGCCTGCTTTTTCATCTCAGTTAAGGGCTTGGTGATGGTTCTGGCCACCAGAATGCCAAGCAAGGCAGTAACCGTTATAGCAAGAAGAGTTCCTTTGGCAAATATACTGTTAATCGACTCCAATTGTTCATAGATGCTATTCATGCGAGCTTGATAATGGAGAACCCCTACAATTTCCCCAGCTTCGTTTGTAATGGGTTTTTCTCCGACATACAAGCGGTTGTTTGTCCCTTCCTCCTGTACGGTTCGCGGATCTGTATCACCCAGAATAAACACTTTGGTAATTCTTGAATCAGTTACTTTTTTTCCGACGTTTCCCTGCCCATCACTGCCGCTTTCAAACGAGGCAATAATATTCGGCCCTGACTTTTCAATCACTTGTAATTTTTTAATATCGGAACCATTGAATTCATTGATCAGCCCCTCTACATCGGCCTGTAAAGAGGGATCACCCTCGCCTCGTTCTGCCTCAAACGCATTTTGGAGACTGTACGTGAGTGAATTTAAGCGGCCTTCAATAGAATTTGTGAAGTTTTCCGTCAGGTTATTTTCGAGCCTCTCAACAAAATAGGCACCAATCACTTGGATGCCTAATAGAAGAAGCAGAATATAAACGAGAATCAGCTTCAGTCTGACGGACTGAAAAAAACCTACTTTCTTCATGAAAACACTACTCCTGCTCTGGATTTCTTAAATAATAACCAACTCCGCGTCTGGTAACGATCCAGACAGGATTACTTGGATTTTCTTCGATCTTCTCGCGCAGGCGACGCACGGTTACGTCTACGGTTCTCACGTCTCCGTAATAGTCGTAGCCCCAGACGGTCTCCAGTAAATGCTCACGCGTCATGACCTGTCCGATATGACGGGCTAAGTAATGTAATAATTCAAATTCACGGTGAGTCAGCTCAATGTAAGAGCCGTCACGCGTTACGGTATAAGCATCTGGATGAATCGATAATCTTCCGATCGTTATGTCTTTTGGCTGCTGGGAGCTGTCTTCCGGCTCCTGCTGCTGGCGCCGCAAATTAGCTTTGACTCTGGCAATCAGTTCGCGATTACTGAATGGTTTGGTTACGTAATCGTCGGCACCCATTTCAAGTCCAAGGACTTTATCTATTTCAGCGTCTTTGGCTGTCAGCATAATAATCGGCATATTATGATTCTTGCGTACTTCCCGGCAGACTTCGTTTCCGTCTTTATTCGGAAGCATAATATCTAATAGAATTAAATCCGGGTCTTCTTCGTCTGCTTTTTGAATGGCTTCATCGCCATCATAGGCACACACGACCTCATATCCTTCTTTTTCTAAATTGAATTTCAATATATCTGCAATTGGCTTTTCATCGTCTACAACTAAGATCTTCAGTGCCATACACTGTCACATCCCTTTCCTCGACTTCTTTACCATCTATTATTTTAACTTATTTATGGAAAAATGTCTTTTTCTAATAAAAAGTTATGAAAAATGTATTCAGAAAACATAATTTTCTCTACCAAAAAACCGCTGTGACCAACACGCCACAGCGGCTTCTGACTAGAACGCTCTATTCAAAATTCTTATTGATTTTTCCTTATGCTTACAGCACAATAGGGCCGGATTGTGTAAGACTCCGTTTTGAGATATCTTGGATCCGTTGCTTAATATAGAGAGGGGCTGGCTACGGAAACAACTCGCTTTCCTACGGGGGAACTGGCAAGCCTCCTCGGTCGCTTCACTCCCTGTGGGGTCTCGCCTAGCTCCTTCTCCCGTGGGAGTCTCGTCGTTTCCTTCGCCACCCTGTGATTGAAGAGTGAACGGACCCTTCTATAGGTGATAGTTGGTACTTGATCGTCCTCAATGCTTCTATAGAGGGAATGATCTACACGTACACGCTTATTGTTAGAAGTTTATCTCCCTCATAAACCGGCGCGTTTCGAACAGAGATTTCGAGTTCCATATATCTCAAGGTCCGGAGGGGGACGATGTAGACTCCTGCGGGATGAACATGATCGGTGAGATCCCGCAGGGCTGTTAGGCCCGAGGAAGCTCACCTCATGCCCGCGGAAAGCGGAATCGTCCCCCGGAGGACCTTAAGCTCAACAAATATCTCGAAATCAAGTCTTCCAGTATCGGGAGCTTTTTCTTTAATATCATCTCGGAAATAGAACGGCGTTATTTGAAAAATGAAGCTGGATCCTCGAGTTTTCCATCTTTGTGAATTTCAAAATGCAAGTGAACACCCGTGGAGTTGCCGGTCGTTCCCATAACACCTAATTTGTTTCCTTTTCGAACGGTCTCTCCTACCTCCACGTCAATCGAATCAAGGTGAGCATAAATCGTTTCATATCCGTTATTATGATCAATTACGACTTTATTGCCAAACCCACTCTGATATTCAGCCGTAACGACTTCTCCGTTATCAGCAGCCTTGATCGTACGGTCCTCCACACCTGCAATATCAATTCCTTTATGATACCTTCCCCATCTTTCACCCACATGGCTCGTAATCGTTCCTTCAACTGCGGGCCAGGCGAAAGTACCTGTACCACGGGAAGGGACGACTTTCGTTCCTTTAAGAATAACTTCTTCGACAGGTTCTTCCACCACTTCTTCTTTCAAGGTTTCTCTTGTCTCCACGCTTCCATTCTTTTTGGTAATCAAGGTATAGATTTCTTTTCTTCCATCGCTGCCTTCTTGTTTTGTTTCTGTCACCCCTTTTAATAGATCGTTGGTTTCTACAATCTTTCGGGAAGACTCTATGGTTTGTTCTTTAACAGCTTTTTCATTTACGACTACCTCGGTCAGAGGTTCGGAAACTTCCCCCTCAATCGGTTTATTTCCTCCCTGGCTTTCATCACTATTTTCCACCACAACTCCATTTTTCACCTCTTGCACGGCTTGTGAGACTGAAGATATTTGGGAAGGGTGAACCTCCAAGGTCTTTCCTTTCATTTCTTGGCTGAGCTCAACCGATAAAATGCCGGATTCACCTTCTTCCTTCTCTATTGGTTTACCTTTCGAATCTTTGGACTCTAATTGAGTAAGAATGTTCTCTTCCACATATTTTTCTTTCAACCGCTGTTTAACTTCCTCTATTTCCTCCTCGGCAGAAAGGTGAGCGACCGTTTGATCATCTATGTTTACTTGAACGGATTCAGCAGAAACGGAAATCGATTCCTCTAATTGGTCCAGCACTTTCGCTTTATTGCTCTCAGACGAAAGATTTTTCTCACGCGTAAAGGTAATATCTTCGTTCAGTTTAAGGTCTTCTTCGCTATATGTGATTTCCGCTCGATGCACACGATCCTCGATAAAGGCCTGAATGTCTTCCTTTTTTTCTACGGTTCCGATAGATTCATCATCCACATATACCTGATACACCGCATTTAAATTCTTATCTGCATAAGCTGTCCCCACCGTTAAGCTTAATACCAGCGCTCCTGTAAAAGCGGCCTTTGACAAAACCGCTCTTCTATCTTTCTTCATTTCCTTTCCCCCTGTGAATCTATTTATCTATTTTATTATCATTATTATTAATATTTTCACTTAATAAACCTATCATATGAAAATTATTAATAAAACAGGGGATAGAAAATGTAATATTCTTATCATATACTTACCAAAACCAGGTACAAATGCTAATATTTCCGACTTTTGCATGCCCAAAAACATGGTAGAATATACTAGAATTCCAATCTTTTCATTTAACTATATGAAAAGATTAGTAACAGAAGAAAGAATTGCATAATTTCACTATAAAAAAAGCCTGCGAGTTTATCGCAGACTTTAACAAAGAGTGGCTCGGGACGGAATCGAACCGCCGACACACGGATTTTCAGTCCGTTGCTCTACCGACTGAGCTACCGAGCCGTACTATAAAGTTTTCTTCTTTGTTCACTCAACCCAGCTAATTTTCGACATTTACACTAGCGGCTGAACCAGAGATCTTCTTATTCATTCGCAGTTGAACGATTTTCAGCACGTTCATTAAGTAAAAAAGCATTTATTTGTCAAAAACTATTCACGTATATTCGTTAAATTTCTAACTTTGTACATGTTATAATAGCAATGGCGGTCCGGACGGGACTCGAACCCGCGACCTCCTGCGTGACAGGCAGGCATTCTAACCAACTGAACTACCGGACCATGACGGCTTTCTTACTGCGACGTTTAACATCATATCACATGCATATATCGTGCGCAATACTATTTTTTCGTACCGGACGTATTTCGCTTTTCATATCATCCATGCAAGCTCACATATAATCTTTACAAGACTACTTTTTAGGAAGGAGGGATCCTTTTGAAGAAAACATTACGGGCTATTTCTTTTGTACTTATTATTTTATTGATTACCGTGCTCGGCTATTTAAAATTGAATCCGCCCCTGACGCAGGGTTCGATTGGAACGACAACTGACAAGCTATCTGTTATTGTGGCCCTCGGAAACAAACATTTATTAGGGAACATCCACATTACCGACGTTTCGATAAATGCAAATCAGGCGCCTGCGAAGGTGCGCATGCAGGTCAGTAACTCTACGAAAGGTTTTATCATCACAGATACTTATCAGCCTTATGAGGAAGAATACGGAATGAAAGACTACGAGACGATTGCACTCGAACCAAAAAGCGCTCCTATACCATTCTCCAAGCAGGCAAAAGCGGGTTCTGAAAATCCTGCCAGGATCTACGGTTTAAGCATAACAGAAGACACCCCGATTGAACGGATCAATGTGACGTACCGCTATCTGGGAATTTCATTTGTCAAAACCATTAATGTGTAAAAAAAGACCATCGCTGGTCTTTTTTTTATTGATCGCTCGAAGGATAGGTATTCAGCTTGTCTAACAGTTCATACGGGTCAGAGGAATCTACAAGGATGCTCCGATTGCTTTCAGGAACAAATCCTGCCTCAATAGCATGCTCAATTAGTCGTTTTAAAGGGGTATAGTACTCTTCAATATTGAACAAAGCCACTGGTTTTTTGTGCAGCCCTATTTGAGCCCAGCTCACGGTCTCAAATAATTCTTCAAACGTTCCAAAACCGCCGGGGAGTGCAATATACCCGTCCGCAAGTTCACTCATCTTTGCTTTTCGCTCATGCATCGTGTCCACCTCAATAAAGCTGCTTAGTTCCGTGTGGACGATTTCACGGTCAAATAACTCGGTAGGCATGACTCCCGTGACCTTTCCTCCCTGCTGAAGTATGCTGTCGGCAAGTACACCCATTAATCCGCTTTTTGCTCCACCGTACACCAGCTCAATATTTTTTTCAGCAAAGGCTTTTCCGAGTTTCTTGGCTTCTTCCGTATACGCTGGGTTGTGCCCGGCACTTGAACCCGCAAATACACATATTTGTTTCACGTGAAACACTCTCCTTCTCTTCTTATCATAAGCAAAATACGCCTGACTTAGCCAAGTCAGGCGTATTAACTCCATTTATTCGCTGTAAACACTCCGTACAACATTGGTCTGGTTACGATCCGGTCCTACAGAAAATACAGAAAGAGGGATCCCCGTAAGCTGTGAAACTCGTTCGATGTAATTGCGTGCATTGACTGGAAGATCACTCAATGTTTTGGCATCGGTAATATCTTCTGTCCAGCCCGGCAGCTCTTCATATACCGGTTCACATTCAGCGAGAACTTTTAAGCTTGCCGGGAATTCTTCCATAATTTCTCCTCTATACCTATAAGCAGTACAAATTTTCAACGTCTCAATACCCGTTAATACGTCGACAGAATTAAGGGAAAGGTCTGTAATACCACTCACACGGCGGGCATGGCGGACCACTACGCTGTCAAACCAGCCGACACGGCGGGGTCTTCCTGTCGTGGTGCCGTATTCTTTCCCGACTTCACGAATCTGATCACCCGTCTCATTATCCAGTTCGGTTGGAAAAGGACCGTCTCCTACGCGGGTCGTATAAGCTTTAGACACCCCGACTACATGCTTGATCTTAGACGGGCCGACACCGGAACCAATCGTGACTCCACCGGCAATTGGGTTGGAAGAGGTAACGAAAGGATAGGTTCCTTGATCGATATCAAGCATAACTCCCTGAGCCCCTTCAAATAGAATGCGGCGGCCTTCATCCAGGCTGTCATTCAACACAACAGAGGTATCGCAGACATATTTTTCGATTTGCTGTCCGTATTCATAGTATTCTTCGAGGATTTCCTCGACCGTAAACGGTTTCGTTTCATAAACTTTTTCAAACAAACGATTCTTTTCTTCCACGTTCTGTTCCAGCTTTTCTTTAAAGCTTTCCTTATCCATCAGATCAGCTATACGAATGCCCATACGTGCGGCTTTGTCCATATAGGCCGGTCCGATTCCTTTTTTCGTGGTGCCAATCTTATTCGCACCTTTTTGCTCTTCCTGCAGGGTATCGAGCTTCAAGTGGTAAGGAAGAATGACGTGCGCGCGGTTGCTGATTCGTAGGTTTTCTGTAGATACTCCTTTATCATGTAAGTATTTCAGTTCCTCAAGCAGCGCTTTAGGATCAATGACCATTCCATTGCCCAGCACACAAGTTTTATCATTAAAAAAGATTCCAGAAGGTATTAAATGTAATTTATAAGTAACGCCATCAAATTTGATTGTATGCCCGGCATTGTTTCCACCTTGATAACGTGCAACAACCTCGGCATTTTGTGATAGAAAATCGGTTATCTTGCCTTTTCCTTCGTCTCCCCATTGGGTTCCGACTACAACTACTGACGACATAAGGCACCTCCGCCAAAAATTTGTTTTATATTATTTCCACCGTCAGTTTACCAATGATATCCTTGCAAGTCAACGCAATTCCCGAACAATAAACCAAATAATCCATTTAATAGTTCGGTTATCACAAACCGTATTTCATTATAAATGCTTACATTTACTTATAAGGATTGAAATATTATCCTTCCTGACTTATGATGACTTATATAATACGTACAGGGAGGGAATCGATGTATCAGGAAGAGCGATTGGTGGAAATCGTGGATTACATAGACGAAAATCGGCGGATTTCCGTGGATCAAATTTGTGAGTTATTTAATGTATCCAGAGATACCGCAAGAAGAGACCTTGTTAAATTAGAAAATAAAAAAGCGATTGTCCGCACCAGAGGTGGAGCGATCTCACCTGGAACCAGCCCTGAAATTAAAAATTATCGGCACCGTCTCCACAGCGTATCTAGTGAAAAAAGAGAAATTGGAAAACGTGCCGCATCTCTCCTGGAACCAGGTGATACCGTCATTCTTGATACTTCTACCACTGTGCAGGCATGTGCGGGAGAACTGGAAAACACGGAAATGACCGTCATCACGAATTCCATTCACCAGGCTGAAATTCTGTCA
The DNA here is from genome assembly GCF_052246755.1 of Halobacillus sp. B29. Lineage (NCBI taxonomy): Bacteria > Bacillati > Bacillota > Bacilli > Caryophanales > Bacillaceae > Halobacillus > Halobacillus sp. B29. The sequence continues at coordinate 87,525 of NZ_JBQQCM010000007.1, read as the reverse complement.
GGTAAAGATCATCTCAGAATTCATCTTCTTGGCGGGCAGCTTCATAAAGAACATGGTTTTCTGTACGGAACATCTACCATCGAAAAACTAAACCAGTATCACGTCGATAAGGCATTTATAGGTGTAGTAGGTATATCAGAGCAAGGCTTGACCATTGGTCATGAAGAGGATGGCATGGTGAAGCGCAAGATGATGGAACAGGCGAGAGAGGTAATTGTGCTTGCCGACCACACTAAGATGGGAGTAACGGAATTCTTTCAGTTCGCTACATTAGAAGATATTGACGCTATGATTACGGATCGCACACCTGCCCAGAATTTCCGCGAACTGCTTGAAATTAATCACGTAGAATTACTTGTAACAGAGGAGGAGAAAGACATATGGAGTTAATTGCGATTGATTTAGACGGTACCCTGCTAAACAGCAGCCACACAATTAGCGAGGAGAATATAAAGGCTATAAAATACGCCCAGCAGCAAGGAGTTGAAGTTGTGGTTGCTACTGGACGGGCTGAGTTCGATGTCCGGGAGGTATTTGCTCATACGGACCTCACCACCTGGGTCATTGGGGCGAACGGAGCTACTATTCACCGCCCGAACGGCACGCTGTTCGATTCTGTACCAATCGAAGAAAAAGACGCGGACGCCATATTAAGCTGGCTGGAACAGGAACAATACTATTACGAAGTATTCAGTGATTCTTCCATCTTAACCCCTCAAAATGGACACAGGCTCTTACAAATAGAAATGGATCGCATCAAGAGTGCCAATCCCGAGGCTGATTTAGAAGAGCTTGAACAAGCCCTTGAAAAGCAATTCAGCCAGACCGGATTTTATCATGTTGATTCATACAAGGATATTACAGAGTCGGGATCGCCTGTGTATAATATCCTGGCCTTTTCATTTGAACAGGAAAAGCTAGACAAAGGCTGGCGCACATTTGAATCGAACCCCGATCTTACCCTTGTCAGTTCAGCCAACCATAACTTTGAGTTTGAGCATAAAGATGCGTCTAAAGGGCTCGCCCTGCAAAAGCTAGCCGCCCATCTGGACCTTTCAATCAGCGAAACCGCTGCGATTGGAGACAGCCCCAATGACCTTTCCATGCTTCATACGGCCGGTCACAGTGCGGCCATGGCAAATGCGAAAGACGTAGTAAAAGAAGCCAGTGATTTTATAACCGCCCACAACGACAGCCACGGTGTAGCCCAGGCCATCTATCATTGGCTAAAATAATCAATCCCAATATATGGATGACCTGAGGTGGAAATATCAGTCAGACAAAAACCCCCGCCGGGAGCTGATGATCAGCTTCTGGCGGGGGTTTTTTACATGATAAGAATTAGGCCGGAGGAATGTCTGCTTCGCTATAGCGGTGGTCCAAATCTACGAACTTGTTATACTCTTTCACGAAGGCAAGTTCGACGTTACCGACCGGGCCATTCCTTTGTTTGGAAATAATAATTTCAATAATGTTCTGGTTCTCCGATTCCTGGTCGTAATAATCATCACGGTATAAGAAGCCAACGATATCGGCATCCTGCTCGATCGACCCTGATTCACGCAGGTCGGACATCATTGGACGTTTGTCCTGACGGGATTCTACGCCACGTGACAGCTGTGATAAGGCAATAAGAGGAACGTTAAGCTCACGCGCGAGCCCCTTCAAGGAACGTGAGATCTCAGAAACCTCCTGCTGTCGGTTTTCCTTGGAATTAGCGCTTCCCTGAATTAATTGAAGATAATCGATAAGGATCATACCAAGACCGTGTTCTTGCTTTAATCGTCGGCATTTAGAGCGAATTTCACTCACACGGATACCAGGTGTATCATCAATATAAATTCCGGCATTCGATAAACTCCCCATCGCCATGGTCAGCTTATTCCAGTCTTCTGCTTCCATGTGGCCTGTACGAAGCCGCTGCGCATCAATGTTCCCTTCCGCGCAAAGCATACGGGAAACCAGCTGATCCGCTCCCATCTCCAAACTGAAGATGGCCACATTTTCTTCTGTATGAACAGCCACATTCTGAGCAATATTCAAAGCAAAGGCTGTCTTACCCATAGAAGGACGGGCTGCGATGATGATCAGGTCATTTCGCTGAAAACCGGAGGTGATATTGTCAAGATCACGATAACCAGTCGGAATTCCGGTTACGCCGCCTTCTTGATTGTGAAGCTGTTCGATATTATCGTAAACATCGATTAGTACGTCTTTAATACTTTTAAAAGCACTGGAGTTTTTTCGCTGGGAAACTTCCAGAATATCTTTTTCAGCTGAATTCAGGACATCCTCTAAATCTTCTTCTTCCGAATATCCGGTAGTTACGATGTTCGTGGCTGTCCTGATCAAACTTCTTAACGTTGATTTCTCGCTGACAATCTTCGTATAGTACGTAATATTGGCTGCCGTGGGTACAGAGTTTGCTACATCGGTAAGATAAGAGACTCCACCCACTTCTTCAAGAACTTTATTATTAGATAAAGCCGAAGTCACCGTCACCAGGTCAATGGGTTCTCCTTTATCAGCCAGCGTCATCATGACTTCAAAAATCCGCTGATGACTGGCACGGTAGAAGTCTTCGGGCAGCAAATATTCTGAGGCAGTGGACATGGCTTCAGGTTCTAAAAAGACCGCACCCAGTACCGCCTGTTCAGCTTCAATATTATGGGGCGGCGTGCGGTCATTCCATACTTCACTCACTAGCTGTTCCTCCTCTGGTTGGTTCAAAACAAAATATAAGCACCCGACCCTTCACTGCTTCACACACATGTTCCAATCGTGCTGAGGGTTAAAAGGCCAGGCGCTCATAATAGATGCTTCATAAACGAAAATTCAGATCATAATCAGGTCGTTTATTTTTCTTCGATGTGAACACGAATCGTACCCGTTACTTCAGGGTGAAGCTTTACCGGTACATTCGTGTAACCAAGGTTACGGATCGGATCATCCAGTTCGATTTTTCGTTTGTCGATTTTGATATTATGAGCTTTCTTCAATTCTTCGGCAATTTGTTTGCTTGTAATAGAGCCGAACAGACGACCATTATCGCCGGACTTAGCCGTTAGTTTGACTTCCATATCTTTTAAGGTTTCTTTCAGCTTTTCGGCTTCATCGATTTCCTCCTGGGCTTTCTGCTCCTGCTTGGCATCAATCGCTTTCTGAGCCTGGACGTTCCCTTTAGTCGCTTCAACCGCTAAGTTATTTTTAAGAAGATAGTTGCGGGCATACCCATCAGATACGTCCTTGATTTCGCCTTTTTTACCTTTACCTTTTACATCTTGATTAAAAATTACCTTCATTCTGTGTCTCCCCCTTCAAAATACTCGTCAATTATATCTTGCAATAATGCTCTCGCATCTTCAATCGTTGTGTCTTCAAGCTGAGTAGCGGCGTTCGTTAAGTGGCCGCCTCCATTCATTCGTTCCATAAGAACCTGAACGTTAATATCGCCTAGAGAACGGGCACTGATTCCAATACGCCCATCCTTACGCTCAGATATAACGAAGGATGCGACAACCCCACTCATCGTGAGGAGTGTATCGGCAGCTTGTGCAATAATGACGGGGCCATAGGTTTCCCCTTTATTCCCGGTTGATATGGCTACGCCGTCCCGGTACACTTCCGCTCGCTCAATTAACTTACTTCTTCGGATATAAACATCCAGATCTTCTTTCATAAACTTCTGAACCTGGACCGTGTCAGCTCCTTTTGATCTCAAATAAGAAGCAGCATCAAATGTCCGTGATCCGGTCCGCAGCGTGAAGCTCTTCGTATCGACAATAATCCCTGCAAGCAGAGCAGTGGATTCAAGCATCGAAAGCTTAAGTTTCTTAGGCTGGTATTCCAGCAATTCCGTTACTAATTCCGCTGTCGAAGAAGCATATGGTTCCATATAGACAAGTGTAGGATCAGAGATAAACTCTTCTGCCCGGCGGTGGTGGTCAATTACGACCACATGCTCGGTTTTGGAAAGTAGTTTCTCTTCCATGACTAAGGAAGGCTTATGCGTATCCACGACTACCAGCAAGGAGTTATTCGTCACCATTTCCAGAGCATCTTCCGGCGGGATAAAGTACTGCCATAGCTCTTCATCCTGCTCAATTTCTTCGATCATACGCTGAACGCCTGTATCAATATCATTTGGGTCAAGAACAATGGCTGCCTGTTTATCATTGGCCTGAGCAATTTTCAGAATCCCGATGGAAGCCCCGACCGAGTCCATATCCGGTGATTTATGCCCCATAATCAGAACTTTTTCACTTTCCTGGACCAATTCTTTCATTGCGTGGGAAATAACACGGGCACGAACACGCGTCCTTTTTTCCATTGGATTCGTCTTACCGCCATAGAACCGTACTTTTCCTGTATCATCCTTGATCGCAACCTGATCACCGCCGCGCCCGAGAGCAAGATCCAGGCTGGACTGAGATAGTTCTCCCAGCTCCGGAAGACTGATTGGACCAACGCCGATACCAAAACTAAGCGTAAGAGGCACGTTCTGATCTGTGATCAGCTCACGGACATCATCAAGGATTTCGAATTTAGCTTTTTCTAATTTTTTCAGGATTTCCTGGTTCATGACCGCCACAAAGCGTTCTTGAGACGTACGCTTCAAGTAGATTCCATAATTCCCAGCCCATCTATTTAAAATAGAGGTAACTTGGGAGTTTATATGACTCTTGGCCGTATCATCCATTCCCTGCGTAATTTCTTCATAATTATCCAGGAATATAATGGCCAGAACAGTTTGTTCGTTTTTATAGAGATTATGAATCTCCGTTTGTTTCGTACGATCAAATAAATAGAGTAACCGCTCATCTTTTTTAATAATCGTCTGAAGTTTGTAGTCCCCTACTGTAATCCAGACTTCGCTCTCATCTTCTTTAATAGGTGCAATTAACTGGTCAGATAATTGCTTAAGAGATTTACCTACGATGGTGTCATCCTTTGTAAACCTATTCATGTAAGGGTTAGCCCATTCAATTTTATAGTTTTCACTAAATAAAATAATTCCGATAGGCATCTCAAGCAGCGCCTCTTCCCCTACTTTTTTCACCCGGTAGGAAAGAGTCGATATATATTCTTCCGTTTCGTTAATCATGTTCTGCTCAGTTCGGACACTGTAGAAGATCGAGGCTGCTAAAAACAGCGTCATCATCATCCCAAGCGTCCACTGATAATACCAAATAAAGGCAAGCAGGAATAAGGAAATCACATAAATGATCCATAAATGTCCGCTCATAGTTGGCTTTTTAAAAAAGTTAGGCATTCCATTCAGCTCCTACCATCTTATACGAGCTCGTCATTTCTTTCCTTGTATCCGTTCTCTCAAGGAAAATCCTATATCAATTATACCTAAGATTCGCACAAGATACAGTAGTATTTGTGGAAGTAAAAGGCAAATAACTACAATTATTACCGGTATGGCCTTTGACCACTTCTTTACTTCTGCATAATAAAAGATAAAAGAAAAACCTTGCAGTACTAGAAGGCCGCCAGCTAACGTGAATACGTTGATCGCTCCTAAATAGAGCATTCCTTCTTCTTCCGTAGGAATATACGTCAAAATCAATGCAAAAAAGTAATACCATAAAACCGCGGTCGGCAGCTTAAATTCTTTAAAAGGAGGAAAACGGAATTGCTTTTGCTCCACTCGATTAATCACCTTATACGCAAGCCACTGACTCACAAAAGCAAACACAATCCCTGTCATAACAAGGATGCTCGGAATAATATCCGGTAAAAATTCAACCAGCTCTTCTACCGCTCCTAATTGCTCCTCCGTATTCTCGCCCCCGAGCATATTAGAAAGCATATTATCTGTTCTGGCTAAAGCATCATTCAGACTGTTTCTGATCTGCTCCCCCCAGTTCACACCGAACAATAACTGAGAAGCCAGATAAATACCGGCTGTGCCGATACTGAAGCCGACTGACCCGGCAGCCCATGCCTCCAAGGAAGATTGTTTATTATGCAGAGCTCCGCCTAAGAAGACTCCGCCCACCCCAGCTAATAAAGTGAACATCGAAAAAACCGGACCAAATAGCAGGGTAAACAATAAGGCAGCTATGAACATTAAAGCTCCTGCTTTCCAATTATGTCGATAGCTGTAAAATATGAAAGGAACGGGAAGCGTAAATAACAGGACAGGTCCAAGCCAGATTGGCATGAAAATAATTACCAATAACAATAGCAGATAAACGCCTGTCATTAAAGCCCCTTCCGTAATTCTTTTTGTGTCATTCATTTCCATAAACACCTCTATTTCTATCATCCAACTACTAGCTTATCTATTTTAACATATATCGTTTTTCCTATTCTTCTCATTCTTCTTATAGAAATTGACGATTTTGGTAGAAATGTCTGTTGTCTGATATGATTAAATGTAATATTGCGAATTTTAGGAGGATGATCATGCGGACTGACTATCATGTACACATGGCCGAAACCGGTAACCTTGAGGTCGATTATTTAAAAACTTACATCGAAAAAGCGAAAGAAGAAGGAATACAAGAGCTGGGCATTTCCGAACACGCCTACTTTTTTCAAGAGACGAGACCGATCCTCTCTAATCCGTGGGTGGAAAACCGCCGAACTCTCGATTTCAGTACTTATCAGAATATGTTTGACCAGGCTGAAAAGGAAGGTCTGACGATCAAAATGGGCATTGAAATGGATTATATGCCCGGCAAAGAAAAAGAAATGGAAGCTTTTATTTCTGAGCGTCCTTTTGACTATGTTATTGGCTCCGTACACTGGATTGATGAGAGTGGGGGATTGACCTTGCTACTTTCCGTGATGAGTATGAGAAAAGGGATCTCTATGAAGTCTACCGCCAATACTTCGACCGCGTCGTTACGCTTGCAGAGTCCGGCTTATTTGATTTTGTCGGTCACATTGATGTCATTAAAGTGTTTGGCTACCGTCCTGACGACCAGGAATTCCTTCGTGAACAGTATAAACGAGCAGCTGAAGCACTGGCTTCTACAGGTACATGTATTGAAATCAGTACGGCTGGTCTCAGAAAGCCGGTCGGAGAAATGTACCCGGATCCTGAATTGCTGCAAATTTGTAAAGATGCTGGTGTTGGAATCGTTCTCTGTTCGGATGCTCATAAACCGGATCATGTAGGGCACCGATATGAAGAAGCCGTGGAGCTTGCAAAATCTGCTGGATATGAGCAAGTCCACGTATTTACGAACCGCGAGGCTTCCGTCCACCCTCTTAAATAAATAGGAAAATTAAAAAGAGCCGGAGAAACCGGCTCTTTTTTTATCAGGAGTGGTGGCCCATTAACTACTATCAAAATCGATATTGCTTCTTTCAGATAAGCTCCCGTTTGTTGAAAACTTGATTTCGAGATAAATCGGGTCCTTTGCCAAAAAAGGGGTGGGCGGCTACGGAAACAACTCGTCTTGTTCCATCACCCATACACTCGAGACATAAGCCGCTCATCAACGGATTGAAAAACCACAATCCTTTTGATGGTCGTCTTATGCTGGTCGTGTCTTTCGGGGTGATTCCACATTTGAACACTTTCCTGCGGGGGAACTGGCAAGCCTCCGCGGTCGTTTCACTCCCTGTGGGGTCTCGCCTAGCTCCTTCTCCCGCGGGAGTCTCGTCGTTTCCTCCGCCACCCTAACGACCTCTAGTGGATGGACCCTTACTATAGGAGACAGGAGCCATAGTGTATCTGCCTAAAATGCTTCTAGTACATGGTTCCTACACGTAAACCATTAAAATTTAGGGTCGATTATAGATGATCCTTGTTTATTGGAAGGCTATTATGCAGAGATTTCGAGCGCTCCATGATCGCAAAGGGGCGGAAGGGAACGGCGAAGACTCCTGTGGGATGTACATGATCGGTGAGATCCCGCAGGGCTGTTAAGCCCGAGGAAGCTCACCACATGCCCACGGAAAGCGAGCCGTTCCCTGGAGCCCCATTCTCCATCCAATATCTCCAAATCGAGTCTTCAACTAACCAGCTCGTTAGTTTACTAAGTTGATCATGGAAATTACCTACGATGTTGAAGCGCCAATGAAAAAGCAGACTTCCTCTTGAAGGAAGTCTGCTTTGTTAATCGTAAGTCATCCTATTAATAACTGATAGGAGCTCCTGGTCCTACTGGAATACCGAGCAGTACCCAAACCAGCAGCATAACCAGCCAAGCTAGCAGGAATGCGACTGAGTAAGGAATCATCATGGAAATTAACGTTCCAATACCTAGTTTCTTATCATAGCGCTGAGCAAAAGCTATAATTACCGGGAAATAAAGAAGCAGCGGCGTAATCATGTTCGTCACTGAGTCAGCAATCCGGTACAACAGCGTTGTAAACTCAGGAGAATAGCCAAGATTCATCATAATCGGGACAAACACAGGGGCTAAGATCGTCCATTTTGCTGAAGAACTTCCAATAAAGAAGTTCACAACCATAGTCAACCCAAGGAACGTCAGAATAAGACCAATTCCATCAAATCCTGTAGAATTTAAGAAATCCGCTCCTTTAAAAGCGATCACAGTTCCGAGATTCGTTTCACGGAAATAAGCAATAAATTGACCGGCCGTAAAAGCAAGGGCAATATATCCACTCATGCTGGCCATTGTTTTACCTAACAGCTTCGTAAGATCTTTATCGTTTTTAATCTCTTTTACCACAATTCCATAAATCAATCCTGGAACAAGGAATAAAATGAAAATAACGAAAACCAGGGCATTAAAGAATGGTGAATCGATGTAAGCCCCCTCACCGCGCAGCGGGCCAAACGATAGATAGGCCATTAAGAGAAATGTAAACAGAAATCCTATACCAGCCAGACGCATCCCTCTTTTTTCAAGAGAGGTAAGCTCGTCGATCTCTCCGTTTTCTCCACCTTCATAACGACCTAATCGAGGTTCGACAATCTTATCTGTCACAAGCGTACCTACGATCGTTACCAGCAGCACAGAAACTGCCGCAAAGAAGTAGTTCATGGTTACAGTAATCGTTTCCGCATAGGCAGGGTCAAGCGTTCGTGTGGCCTCAACGGTTAATTCCTGCAGCACGGCATCAGTGGAAGTGAGGGCCAGATTGGCTCCAAATCCTCCTGATACACCTGCGAACGCAGCCGCCAGACCAGCTAGCGGGTGTCGTCCTAGTCCTAGAAAAAGTACAGCGCCGAGTGGTGGAAGGACCACATACCCAGCATTGACGGCTACACTGGACATGACACCGGCGAATACTAGAGCTGCTGTAAGCAATCGGTTCGGGAAAGAAAATACAATTCCTTTTAATGAAGAATTAATTAATCCGGTTTGTTCCGCTAAACCAATCCCGAGCATCGTTACGAGCACGGCTCCAAGCGGCGGAAATCCTATAAAGTTTTCAACGGCACTGTTAAAAATATAATCCAGGCCGCTTAGGCTGAATAAGTTTTTAACTTGAATGACTTCTCCTGACGTAGGGTTCGTCACGGACACAGAAGAAAATATACCCGATATAATAACTACAATAAGGGCTAATATTGCAAACAGAAGAAGTGGAGACGGAAGCTTATTTCCGAGCCACTCAATGCCATCTAATATCCGAAATAATAATCTTCGAGGTGACGATGGGGTTGCTTTTTTCTCTGACATACACCAGACCTCCTTATTAATGTTGATTGTTTAGGTCGGAATTTAATTTAACAAGTCTTCCGCTGAAAGTCAAAGCATTGAAATTAAATTGTAAAAAGGGTGTACATACAAGCGGTTTCAAGCACATCACGTAAAAAGCCCTGGAAGAATTTCTTCCAGGGCACGTTTCTTATAGTTTATCAGCAAGCAGCCACCCAGAGGTTCCGTTCAATCCACCTCCAGGCCAGGTTGCAGCTCCTACCATATATAATCGATCAATAGGCGTCTTGTAACGGGAATAGCCTGGAACCGGTCGGAATACGTAGTTTTGGAAGAGGTGATGACTTCCACTTACACTATCTCCACCGACAAGGTTCGGGTTATCAACCTCCAGGTCTGCGGGGGAGAGTACAGTCCTTTTTCGAATGGCGGACTTACTGTTATGCGTATAGGCAGACAGCTTTTCTATAACCCGGTCCGCATAAGCTTCTTTAATATTGGTCCACTCATCTGGTTCAATTTCACCCAGCGAGTCTTTTTTCACGTGAGAAGGGAGGGCCCTTACTTGAATCCAGAGCGTCGATTTCCCTTCCGGGGAGCGGGTATCGTCCATAACATCCGGCTGTCCGACGATTAGGAGGGGACTGTCAGGAAGCTCTCCATTCATAGCCTGCGTGTAAGTTCTTGCTAAGTCTTCCACATAAGGACCTATGTGAACGTAAGCAAATTCTGAGTATTTCTCTCCCGCTTTCCATTGAAGAGGTTCGTCCAGGGAGAGATGAATCATCATCGTCGCCGGTCCATAGCGGTAACTATCGGCTTCTTGAAAATAGTGATCCGGAACCTCGTTTTCGTCTAGCAGCCGGTTCACCATCTGGGTAGGTGTTACATTTCCTATAACAGCCTTTTCGGCTATGATTTCCTCTCCATTTTCGAGGACCACTCCATAGGCCTGACCACTTTCGACGAGTACTCGTTCTACGGATGCTTCCGTCCTTATCTCACCAAGCCGGATTTCAAGCATTTTGACCATGCTCTCAATCATAGTCTGGATGCCACCTTTGGAAAAAGCCATGCCGTTCCGCTGATTCAAAATGGATTCCAGGAACGGAAAAACCGCTCCGTTAGAGACATCAGGACCAAAATCCAAATGAAGTCCCCAAGGGGCTACCATCGCTTTTACTTTATCGCTTTCAAACCAGTGATCTACAAATTCGCGTGGTGATTGCAGCAAGTGGCTTCCCAGTTCCATCAGTCCATTTAACTTAAGCTGTTTCATGGACTTCATTACGTGCTTCCAGGCTTCATAGGAGGGAAGTTCCATCTGCATGAGCGGCATAAAGTGAGGAGTCGTTTGATCGTAATATTGGCTCAGGTCCTTCCAGGCATACGTATCATTGGTCGAATGATAGGCCAGGCTTTTGAACATTTCCTTACGATTCAGATAGGCTCCTATCCCTGTATCATCAGGAAAGACGCTGGCGTAAGGCTTATCATTTACTACGGGTTCAAAACCAAAGCGCTGCATTTCTTCTTCGTATTCCTGATAAAATTGCGACCCTAAAAATAAACCAACATTCATCGCATATAAATCATGAACATAACCAGGCTCCGTCACTTCTCCGGACTTAGATGCACCTCCGGGTTTCGATGACTTTTCTAAGACCAGTACTTTCCACCCTTTTTCTGCCAGCTGGATAGCTGAGATTAGTCCATTATGTCCAGCACCGATCACAATAGCATCATATTTCTTGGTCAATTCATCTCCTCCTCTTCCTCTTATATAGAGAGTTTCGCTACTCTTCTGTTACCAAAAACAAGACGAATTAAACTTTTTTGTGATTCTATAGGACTAGAATCTGTTCTAACAGAAAAGCTCCCATTACTGGAAGACTTGGTTTCGAGACATTTGTTGAGCGGAAGGTCCTCCGGGGGACGATTTCGCTTTCCGTGGGCATGTGGTAAGCTTCCTCAGGCTTCGCCTTCCGGGATCTTACCGATCATGTTCATCCCACAGGAGTCTTCATCGTCCCCCTCCGGACCTTGCGATACAGAGAGCTCGAAATCATGTATGAAACGCTCTAAATTATGGTGGGGATAAACCTATAACAGTGAGCGTGTTCGTTGGATAATCCTTACTGTAGAGGCATTAAAGGCAAATTCAGGATGATGAATTTGCCTTTAGAAAGGTCCATTCACTATTCCATCATCGGGTGGCAGAGGAAACGACGAGACTCCCGCGGGAGAAGGAGCTAGGCGAGACCCCACAAGGAGTGATAACGACTGAGGAGGCTTGCCAGTTCCCCCGCAGGAAAGTGTTCAAATGTGGAATCACCCGAAAGACACGACCAGCATAAGCCGACCATCAAAAGGATTGCGGTTTTTCAATCCGTCGATGAGCGGCTTATGTCTCGAGTGTCTGGGTGATGGAACAAGACGAGTTGTTTCCGTAGCCAGCCCCTCTCTATATCAGCAACGGACCCGAGATATCTCGAAACTGAGTCTTCAACTAAACGGCCCGTTAGTTTAATAAGTTTCTTAATTAACGCTCAACATCTAAATAAAAAATTCCCAGAGACCAGGTCCCCGGGAATAGATTCTACCTTATAGAGTTAAGCACTGAACTTTATTAATATCCGTGATTTCTCCCAGCCGATCCTGACACTCGGACTCCACTTCTTTGTCCACGGTCAGAACCATAACAGCGTCTCCGCCCTGGTTGGTTCTGCCTACCTGCATGGTAGCAATGTTCATATTGTGCTCGGATAAAAGACTACCTACACGTCCGATGGCACCAGGCTGGTCTTTGTGATGGATAACAATTAGATTCCCATCTGGAACCACGTCAATGGAGTATTGATCCAGCTGGACAATACGGGCTCCAAGACCATTTAACAAAGTACCTGCGATGCTTCGTTTCTCCTGATCCGTTTCAATTTCAACAGTAAGCAAGTTCGTAAACCCTTTGGTTGAGGTCGACTTTTGCTCATTGATGATAATTCCCTTATCAGAAGCTGTTTTAAAGGCATTTACGTCGTTCACACGCTGCCCAATGTGTCGGCGCAGAATTCCTTTAACCGCGATTCTGGTAAGCGGGGTGGTATCCACGTCTGTCAGTTCTCCTGAATAATACACACTTACGCGCTCAAGCGTCCCTTCCACTACTCGGGACAAGAAAGCACCCAGGCGTTCAGACAGCTTGAAATATGGAGAGAGCTGCTCCATCATTTCTGAAGAAACGGAAGGCATATTAACAGGGTTTCTTACCGTTCCGCCTCTTAATTGCTCTAATACGTCGTAACTTACATCGGTCGCAACATTTTCCTGAGCCTCTACCGTGCTTGCTCCCAGGTGCGGGGTAGCAACGACTTCTGTAAGAGAAAGAAGAGGGTGCTCGGTTGCCGGCTCTTCTTCAAACACATCAAGCGCAGCTCCGGCAATTTTCCCACTTTGAATAGCCTGATAAAGCGCATCTTCATCAACAATCCCGCCGCGGGCGCAGTTCAGAATCCTGGCACCAGGTTTCATAAGCTGAATGGCTTCACGATCAATCAAATGCTTCGTTTCTTCCATTAAAGGTGTATGAACTGTTAAGAAATCTGCCTGCTGCAGTACTTCCTGTAGAGTTCCGTGATCTACACCGGCTTTATCAGCCTTTTCCTGATTAAGAAATGGATCATAGGCGATGACTTTCATTCTCTGGCCTTTAGCGCGCTGAGCCACTTCTCTTCCGATCCTTCCGAAACCGACCACGCCGAGCGTTTTATCTTTAAGCTCGACCCCGACGAATTTCTTTCTTTCCCATCGTTTTTGCTGTAATTGATGATAGGCTTGAGGAATATTACGCGCGAGAGACATCAGCATAGCCATCGTATGTTCTGCTGTGGAAATGGTATTTCCATCAGGAGCATTTACCACAACGACACCATGTTCTGTTGCCGCATCGAGATCAATATTGTCCACGCCAACGCCAGCACGTCCGATCACCTGCAGGTTTTCGGCATGTTCAATCACTTCTCTGGTTACTTGTGTCTGGCTTCTAACAATAATAGCTTGCACAGACTTTACGGCCTCAAGCAGCTCTTCATGGCTCAGAGAAGGATCTGCAATGGCTTCCACATCCTCCGCATCCAGTAAAGGACGGATTCCTTCTTCACTTAAAGGGTCACAGATTAACACGCGGTACATTATTTTCCCTCCCTGGTGTGATTGAGATAAACTTCCTGTGCGGCGACAACGCCAGCCCCAGGTTTAAAATCATGGTTCAATCGTTTCAATATAACTTCTAAAATGCTTACATACTGAAGAACATTTGCCGGACGGCAATAGCCCATATGGCCAATTCGGAAAATTTCACCTTTCATATGGTTCTGTCCACCAGCCACCATCAGTCCGAATTCTTCATTCGCAAGCTTTCTGAATTGTTCTGCATTAAAAGTAGCGGGTTGAATAGAGGTAACGGTTGTAGAAGCACTCTCATCGTCCACCAGTAATGGAAGGTTAAGAGCTTTACAAGCCTCGCGCGTCATGTTTTTCATAAGCTGATGACGCTCAAACACCTCGTCCAGACCTTCTTCTTCTATTAAATTCAAGACTTCCTCTAAACCAAATAAAAGAGATAAAGCCGGGGTGAAAGGTGTCTGGCCGTCACCCAGTTTTTTCTTATAGGTTCTTAAATCTAAGTAAAAACGTGGTCGATCATTATCATTAATAACCTCCCAGGCACGATCACTGACTGCTGCAAAAGCAAGACCTGCAGGGAGCATCATAGCTTTTTGAGATCCTGTCACTAAGAGATCGATTCCAGACTGATCCATCTCAATACGGGCTCCGCCAATAGATGACACACCATCTACAAGCACTAGAGCATCACTGATCTTATTAACGCTTTTGGCTACTTCTTCAACGGGATGCATAACCCCTGTAGACGTTTCACAATGAGTGAGAAAAACCGCCTTCGTCTCAGGATGAGCCTTTAGCGCTTCTTCCACCTGAGAAACTTGAACAGCATTTCCCCATTCCAATTCAATACGATGGACATTCAGCTCGTAGGACTCACAGATCTGCGCAAAGCGCGCACCGAAAGAACCGGCAACCACAGCGATGACTTCATCTCCCGGCTTCGTGGTATTCACTACAGCTGCTTCCAGGGCAGACGTGCCGCTTCCTGTAAGCAGAAGCACATCCTGAGAGGTACCAAAAATGGATTTTAGGCGCGGAGTAATTCTGTTTATTAAGTCTTTACATTTCTGTCCTCTATGACCAATCATTGGCTGGATCATGGCCCGATCGACACTTGGCGGAATCGGCGTCGGACCCGGTGTATGCAACAAATCCCATTCCCGGTTCATTTCTAGAACCACCCTTCTCATCAAATTCTATTCTCTTTTCCTATTATTAGTCGTTTGCTCATTAGAAAAAGAAATGATATTCCTTTATCCTATCAAAAGAATTAGTGTTGTCAATCTAATTTGAATTTTCAGTAATGATGCTTTTTTCCTCAGTTTTTACAAAAAAATTACGTTGAAAAAATTCATAATTATCTGTATAATTCAAAAAGTACATATATTTGAAAAATTAGGGGGAGTTACACTTGAGAAAAAACCACAAAATCTGGTTGCTTTTCACACTTATGCTCATTTTTGTATTAGCAGCATGCAGCGGTGGAGGCGAAGAGAGCTCATCGGAGTCTAGTGAAGGTGGAAATGACACAGAAGAAAGCTCAGAAGGGAATGCTTCGGGCGATCAAACCATTACCGTAACAGCTAAAAGTGAAATCCCAAGCATGGATCCTTCCTTAATTACCGATTCAGTCGGATTCCAATGGGCCGGCGAAACACTGGAAGGTCTTTACCGCCTAGATGAAAACAGTAACCTTACAGAAGGAATGGCTGAAGAAGGAACGGTTAGCGATGATGGCCTTACGTGGACATTCAAACTTCGTGACGCTAAGTGGTCGAACGGAGACGAAGTAACAGCCAATGATTTCGTCTATTCATGGAGACGAGCTGTTAACCCGGACACAGGTTCTGAGTATGGACCGTACTTCCTTGGAGGAATTATTAAAAACGCTACTGCCGTCAGTAATGGAGAAGTGGAACCAGAAGAACTGGGCGTCACTGCAGTAGATGATAAAACATTAGAAGTAGAACTTGAAAAACCTGTACCTTATTTCAAATCGATGACTGTATTTATTACATTTATGCCAATTAACCAAAGTTACGTAGAAGAAAAAGGCGAAGATTTCGCTACAGAAGCCGAACATACATTATCGAACGGTCCATTCAAGATGACTGAATGGAATCATGGTGAAGGCTGGACAGTTGTGAAGAACGAAGATTATTGGGATGCTGAAACGGTTCAACTTGAAACCATTAACGCTAAAGTCATTAAAGAGATTTCTACAGGGGTAAACCTGTATGAGTCTGGAGAAATCGATCAGACAGAACTTAATGCTGAGTTTGTTGATCAGTATCGTAGTAACGAAGCATTTGAAGTCGTGAAGAAACCATACTTATACTTCTTTAAATTTAACCAGGAAGCAAACGAAGCTTTGGCGAATGCCGATGCTCGTAAAGCGATTTCCTATGCAATTAACCGTGAAGATCTAGTCAATGTGATATTAAATGATGGATCTGTGCCTGCAGAAGGCTATGTTCCTTCAAACTTCGTTTCTATGCCTGGAAGCGAAACAGATTTCCGTGAAGCCCAGGGACCGCTTGTAGAATCGAATGAAGAGAAAGCAAAAGAACACTGGAATAAAGCGCTTGAGGCTTTAGGAACAGATTCTGTAACGATCGAGCTTCTCGGGGATGATACCGGAACTTCGAAGAAAACTCTGGCCTACTATAAAGACCAATTGGAATCTAAGCTGGATGGCTTAACGATTGATGTTATGGAAGTACCATTTAAAGAACGTGTACGTCGTGACAGTGCTTCTGAATTTGAAATGGAAGCTGCTACCTGGGGTCCTGACTATGTAGACCCTAACACCTACTTGAACATGTATGTGACCGACGGACAAAACAATAATATGAACTATTCAAGTGAAGAATACGATTCTCTTATTGAAAAAGCCAACGGAGAATATGCACAGCAGCCGGAGAAACGTTTTGAAACGTTCATGGAAGCTGAGAAACTGCTTCTCGAAGAAGATCAAGCCGTTGCTCCAATCTATCAGGATGCTAAAGCTCAATTATTCAGACCTAACATTAAAGGGGTATTCACCACCTCTACCGGTCCTGAATTTGAATTCAAATGGGCTCACGTAGAAAATTAATCAGAATAGTGAAAAGGCCAGGAGGCATGCCTCCTGGCCTTTTTTACGTGCAAATCTCTTGTAACTTGAGCTTCTGAGCGTTATAGTGACTAGCATCAAAACATCAAATCGGATATTAAGAAGGGAGAGGGACTATGTTACGAATCTGGCAAAGAGGTTTATATTATTCTTTAGGAATTATTCTCTTAACGTTAGGCATTGCCCTGACCATTGAATCACATTTAGGTACCTCTCCCTTTGATGCACTACTTGTGGGGTTATACAGGTCTTTTGGTTTAACCATCGGCAGCTGGGAAATCGTGGTCGGTCTAACGATCATTCTTTTCAATGCAGCCGCACAGCGGAAACGTCCTGAACTATTGGCGCTTGCAACCTCACTTCTAACCGGTATTGGAATTGATCTATGGCTGTGGATCATCCGGTCAAACGACCTGATGTTATCACCAAACCTTATAGCTCAAATTCTTTGTTTACTGACTGGTATTTTATTTGCAAGCTTAGGTATTGCGATCAACCTTCAAGCCGATTTCGCGCCAAATCCTTTTGACCGGATGATGCTGGTAGTCCGTAAGCTGACAGGGTGGACTATTACCACTTCCCGAGTACTCATCAGTATCCTGTTGGTCATAGTTGCCGCTCTTTTTGGCGGTGCCATTGGAGTGGGGACCATTCTTATCACCCTTCTGAGCGGGCCAGCTATCCACGGATTTATGAATCTCGTAAACCGGCTTGACCAGCGACTTGCTCCAGCTGGAAGCTAATACCGGTGTAATAAAACTTATAGAACTCCCTGAGGGCCGAAGAATTCATAGTGAATGCTATCTTCGGATACATCCCAATCCTTCAGGGCCTGATTGACAGCCCTCATAAAGCCTTCAGGACCACAGAAATAAAACTCGCTATCCTGAGGGACCGCTTCTTTTAACCATGGAAGATCCACATATCCTTCTTTATCAAATGATTGGTGCAGACGGTCATCCTCTGTCGGCTGCGCATAAATAATTTTGGTTACCGTTTTACTCCCCATGGTCTGCATATCTTTCTTAAATGCGTGGACCGATCCGTTCTGAGCAGCATGAATAAAATACACTTCCCGCTCAGGCTGCAAGTCCTGAACCGCTCTGCCCATGCTCAAAATCGGTGTGAGCCCCACGCCTCCGCTCAACAGGACGAGCGGCTTGTCGGTATCTGCATCTAGATAAAAATCTCCGGCTGGTGCACTGACTGGAATCATATCACCTTCGCTTACATGGCTGTGCAGCCAGTTCGAAACCTTGCCTTCCGGTACCTCCTGGTTTCCTTCTTCCCTTTTGACACTAATACGGTAATAAGGAGTGCCTGGAGCCTCTGAAAGACTATATTGACGTAAGTGGTCATAATCGTCTCCAGGAATCTCAGCTTTAATCGTTAAGTATTGGCCAGGCTTAAAATCGGCTAGAGGCTGTTCATCGACCGGCTGTAAATAGAAAGATGTAATCACATCACTTTCTACTTTCTTTTGAATCACTTTAAAATCACGGAATCCTGTCCATCCCCCGGTCTGTTGGCGTACATCCTTATACATACGATCTTCTACTTGAATGAATACATCCGCTATAACCCCGTAAGCTTCCCCCCAGGCCTGTATAATTTCGTCCGTTGCGGCATCTCCAAGTACATCTTTAATAGCTTTCAGCAAATATTCGCCTACAATGGGGTAGTGTTCCGGCAGGACGTTCAAACTCCGGTGTTTTTCAGCAATCTGTTTAACCCTCGGCAGAATAGCTTCCAGGTGTTCAATGTTCTTAGCTGCAGCATAAACCGTGTTAGCCAGCGCACGGGGCTGGTCTCCTTTTCTCTGATGGGTCTGGTTAAAAATATTCTTCAGTTCAGGATGATTTAAAAATAGCTGCTGATAAAAATGTGTCGTAATAGCCTCTCCATGTTCCTCTAACACAGGTACAGTTGATTTGATCACTTTAATCGTATGGTCACTTAATAATTGATTGGTTTGTGTAGACATATAAACCCCTCCGTAAAAGATGTATTTATAATATATCTTTATTATACATAAAAAGGTGTATAATAAATACATCAATTATGACAATTCCGTTAATGTGCTAAAAAAATCTGAAAATAAGACATCGGAATCATGGCTATGATAAGATTAAATAAAAGAAGAGTGAGGGTTGACCTATGCGTTTAAAAAAATATACAGATTATGCTCTGCGAGTATTAATTTTCACAGCTGCTAAGAAAGAAGGTCAGCTTGCCAATAAAAAAGAGATTTCTGAGGTATTTAATATCTCCGAAAATCATCTAGGGAAGATTATCCACGAATTAAATAAATTAGAGCTTATTCATACGGTGCGGGGACGTTCTGGAGGAATTAAGCTTGCCCATAAGCCTGAAGACATTAACATCGGAAAAGTTGTCCGCTCAATGGAGGATGATTTTTATTTACTAGAGTGCTTTGACTGCCAGACGAATGAATGTGTCATTACACCTGCCTGTAAGCTTAGACACGTTCTGAGAGATGCGCTGCAGGCCTTCTTTCAAGTTCTCGATGGTTATACTTTAGAAGATCTTGTCTCGAACAGGGATGAACTACGCGCGCTTATGCAGCTTTCCTGAATATAAAAAAACCGTGAAGTCTAAAATAGACTTCACGGTTTTTAGTAACGCTACTATTCAGTAGAGTAAGGCAATAGAGCCATAATACGAGCGCGCTTGATTGCTTTAGTCAATTTACGCTGATATTTAGCAGAAGTTCCAGTTACTCGGCGAGGAAGAATCTTTCCTCGGTCAGAAACGAAACGTCTTAGTAGGTCAACATCTTTGTAATCGATGTGTGTAATTCCATTAGCTGTGAAGAAACACACCTTTTTACGTTTTCCGCGTCCACGACGTGCCATGTCGCATTCACCTCTTTCTTAATTAGAATGGTAAATCATCATCTGATATATCGATGGGCTCTCCATTATCTGCGAATGGATCCTCATCTCGTTGATTGTTGTTATTGTTGTTGTTCGATCCGAAATTATTTCCGGATGGTTGTTGATTCTGATTTGCCTGGTATCCTGAGCCTCCACGATTACTTCCACCCTGGGAAGAACTTCCTTTGGATTCTAAGAATTGTACGCTATCTGCAACTACTTCTGTTACAAATACACGCTTGCCTTCCTGGTTATCAAAGCTTCTGGACTGTAATCGTCCATCCACTCCTACAAGACTGCCTTTATTCATAAAATTGGCTAAGTTTTCTGCAGCACGTCTCCAGACCACGCAGTTAAGAAAATCTGCGTCCTGACCACCTTGATTATTAGAAAATGGGCGGTTCACCGCAATGGTGAAGTTGGCGACGGCCACTCCGTTTGGCGTATAGCGTAAATCAGGATCCTTCGTCAATCTGCCGACTAATACGACACGATTTAACATCAGAACCACTCCTTATTTGTCATCTTCGCGTACTGCGATGTGGCGGATAATATCATCCGTGAACTTCGCTTGACGGTCGAATTCATTAATCGCTTCACGTGTACCGTTGAAGTCGACTGTTACATAGATACCATCACGGTAGTCGTTAATTTCATAAGCAAGACGACGCTTGCCGATTTCTTTAACTTCTTCTACCTCCGCGCCATTATCTTGAAGGATATTGCTGAAACGATCAATGATTCCTGTTTTAGCTTCCTCCTCGATATCTGGGCGGATGATATACATGATTTCGTATTTTCTACTCATCCGTTTTCACCTCCTTATGGACTTAACGGCTCCTATTCCTGATAAGAGCAAGGAGTAATCTTTTCTTAATTACTCACAATGTAGTATTATAACAAAGTTGTCCAAGAAATACAATACTAAAACGGAAGGATCCTCGCTTATACGTTAAAACGGAAGTGTATAACGTCGCCATCTCTCACTAAATACTCTTTTCCTTCTAAACGAACACGGCCGCGGTCACGGGCAACACCCATGGTGCCTGCATCAACCAGGTCTTCATACGACACTGTCTCCGCACGAATGAAACCACGCTGAAAGTCCGTGTGAATGACTCCGGCAGCCTGTGGAGCCGTCATTCCTTCTTTAAAGGTCCAGGCTCTTACTTCCTGCTCACCAGCCGTGAAGTAGGTGGCCAGCCCAAGAAGGTTGTACGTCGCTTTAATTAACTGATCCAGGCCGGATTCTTCAATCCCAAGATCATCAAGAAACTCTTCTTTTTCTTCTCCATCAAGCTCGGCTATCTCAGATTCAATTTTTGCACAGATGACAATGACTTCTGCATTTTCTTTTGCTGCAAATTCACGGATTTGCTTAACCTTTTCATTATCCCCTTCTCCAATTTCATCCTCACTGACATTCGCCACATAGAGAATGGGCTTAGAAGTTAGCAAATGAAGGCCTTTTACGATTTTTTCCTGATCATCACTGAATTCAACAGCGCGAGCCGGGGTTTCTTCCTCTAATGATTCTTTCAGTTTCTCAAGAACCGTGTATTCCGCTACAGCATCCTTATCTTTTTGACGAGCCATCTTAGCTACTCTGTCCATTCGTTTGGAAACTGTTTCGAGGTCGGCAAGAATTAACTCCAGGTTGATCGTTTCAATATCAGTGATGGGATCGACTTCACCTGACACGTGCGTCACGTTCTCATCTTCAAACGCACGGACTACGTGGCAGATCGCGTCGACCTGGCGGATATGGGATAAGAACTGGTTACCAAGTCCTTCACCTTTACTTGCTCCTTTAACAATGCCGGCAATATCGGTAAATTCAAATGCGGTAGGTACGGTTTTCTTCGGTTTAACAAGCTCGGTCAGCTTCTCCAGCCGACTGTCCGGTACTTCCACGATCCCTACGTTCGGATCTATTGTGGCAAACGGATAGTTGGCCGACAGAGCTCCTGCTTGTGTAATTGCGTTAAATAGCGTAGATTTCCCTACGTTCGGTAAACCTACGATTCCTGCTGTTAGTGCCATATAAGACTTTCACTCCTTAAGGATTTACATACATGCATGCTAGTCATATCAATTATAGATACTGTGTCTGAAAATAACAACCTGTGGAAAAGCAAAAGACAGGGCTTGTTGCTTATGATTTATTAAGTTCATTCTATCCATTTTTCAGGTTTGATTAAACTTATCCGTACAAAATTAAAAAGCCCACCTATTTCAGGGAGCTTTTCAAGGCTAAAGATCTACTGTTCGGAAGGTTCCAGCTTTTTCTTCATTTTGGATTCAAACTTTTTCCGAGGGATAAGGACACTGTGGCCGCAGCCTTCACACTTAATACGAATGTCTGCTCCCATACGAATGATTTTCCAGCGGTTTTCCCCGCACGGATGAGGTTTCTTCATCTGAACGACATCATTCAATTCGTAATTTTTGTCTGCCATGGAGTTCCCTCCTCATTTTTTACTCATTCACTTCCTGTAAAGCTTTATCATCTTCACGGGAATACATAACCATACGTGGGAATGGAATTTCAATTCCTTTTTCGTCCAGACGGTTTTTTACTTCTTTCCGGATGGCACGAGCGATTACCCAATGTTCCATTGGCTGGGTTTCGGAGATAATCCTCATGACAACATCTGAAGCTCCTAAGGTTTGTACTCCAAGAAGTTCTGGTACATCGAGCATGGCTTCATAACGAGCGGGAAGCTCTTTCATCAGATCCAGAATCACTTGCTCGGCCTGTGCTATGTCCTCTTCGTACGCAATACTTACGTCCACCACGGCGATACTATTATAGATGGAAAAGTTCGTAACCTGAGTGACATTTCCATTAGGCAGGATGTGAACCTCACCTGTCCAGGACTTGACTTTACACGTACGGATGCCTACCTCTTCAACAAAACCTTCGACGCCAGATGTCCGAATATAATCACCTACGGAAAACTGGTCCTCGAAAATGATGAAAAAGCCGGAAATGATATCGCGCACCAGGTTCTGGGCTCCAAAGCCGATGGCGAGTCCGGCAATACCTGCACCTGCGAGCAAAGCGCCTACATCTAAAGTAAAAGCTTCCAATATCATAATAAACGAGACAAAATACACCACATACGTCAAAGCGTTAATCACCAATTTTTTTAATGTAGCTTCCCGGCGCTGAGTAATTTTAAAAGGTCCTCGCCGCCGATTTTCAAAAAACTGCGAGATTACTCGCTTTCCTATGCGGATCACTAATAACGAGATTAACAGAATAAAGATGATTTTCAGGGCTCCTAGAGCTAGAGCAGTCCATAATTCAGGCCCTGTCACATAATTTACTGCTTCCTCCCACCTGGTTAAAGCTTCCTGCACAGCTTCGTCCGCTTTCAACGCTTCCCCTCCTGTACGACTATGAATATGAAATTCATTTTAACAGGTTTTCAGCGAATTTTGAATCGCGAACGTAACGGATAAATAAGAAGAGAGAAAAGGACGTATAAATTTAGAATTCCATACAGTGGATATAAGTACTCCACCAGCGTAGAAAATCCGAATGATGTAAAGGGAAGCATCACAGCCACAGTGGCCAGCGCCACAATCCAAAGAGGCTGCTTTAAATAATTCCGGAAGCGGGTGGCAAGTCCAAGAGTACCAGATACAGCCGTCGTAAAAATGGCAATCCAGAGCATCACGGACATAAACAGCATCATCTCATACGGATAGTGTTTTAATATGGCGAATAAAGGAATCTCGTAGAGCATAATCTCATCTGAAATCTCAATTAAACTTTGATTATAAAGATAGGAGATGACTCCAAGAATCACTCCGCTCCCTGCACTAGCAATCCAAATCTCGCCCTTACGCTTCACCTGGTTCCCTATAGCCCCGAGCACAGCAATTAAAGGAAGGATGTTAAGAGCCGTAAAAGGAAAGGCGGACATCCAATTGGTGATTTCATGAAGATGACCAAACAGTTCAAGTTGCTGATCGTTAATGAAAATAATTAAAACAAACACAAGACCGATAATTAATAAGGGAAGCACCACACTGTTTACCGTGACGATTCCTTTTACATCCCATACAAATAAAAGGATCATAGGTACGACAAGTGCCATGACTCCGAAGCGGTAGGAAAAATGAAAGGCCTGCCAGGTAGCTCCGCTTCCTGCCAGCATGATCACGGTCATCGTAAATAGATAGATGATGATCATCCAATCATAAATCCCTGTTAAATGCTTTCCTACAATCGCCCGCAGGACAGGTAAATAATCACCGCTCTGCTTCTTAAAGCTGATCTTCATAATGACGGCACAACACAGAATGAACATGATGCAAAACAAAAGGATAGCCAGGCTGCTGTCCTGTCCAAAGAATTGCCATAGCTCTCTCCCTGAAGCATAACCTGCCCCAATCATCGTTCCTACAATCAAAAACATCCACTTAATCCCAGCTTTTATCATGAACGATCCTCCACCTCTATGTATTTGCCACGTATAGAACGACGGACAACCTTATATACTGTTACTACTATGTGTGTGGAGGAGAAGCTATGAATTTTAAAGACAAGTTCTCGAATGAAGAAAGACGTCTTAAAACAGAGGATCCTGGAATGAGTGAGACCCTTAGTCTGCATTTGAAAGAATGGCTGCCTCCCTCTAAGAAGATCGTCATTGCTTGTATCGGAACGGACCGCTCCACGGGCGATGCATTTGGACCACTTGTCGGTTCGATGCTAAAGCAGCAAACGTTAGAAACTTTTCACCTCTATGGGACGCTGGAAGAACCTTTGCATGCCCTTAATTTAATTGAACAAATAAATCGGATTAAACGAACCCACAACCATCCTTATATTCTGGCGGTAGATGCGTGTTTAGGTAAGTCGGCGTCGGTAGGTTCTGTGGTGCTTGGGAAAGGATCCATTTCGCCGGGATCCGCTTTAAAAAAGGACCTTCCCCCTATAGGAGACCTGCATATTAGCGGGATGGTGAATGTGAGTGGATTCATGGAACATGTCGTGTTACAAAACACTCGTCTTCATACGGTCATGCAGATGGCCGCTAAAGTCGCAGCAGCTATTCAATTGTCAGACGCTAAGCGCGTGAAACATACAATGGAATCCGCACCCATAACGACATTCAAAGGCACCATCAGTCGTCTGCCTAAAACCATGAAGTAAATAGGATCTTCATCCATAAAAAAAGCTACTCATAAGCCTTATAAAGACTTATCAGCAGCTTTTAGAACCATTGGAAAATATAGAACACTACCCCGACCATCAGAAGGGAGGGTAATAGATTGGCTACACGAATCTTCGTTAATTTTAATAAGTTAAGACCAATGGCAACAATCAGCAGGCCTCCAGTAGCTGTCATTTCCATGATGAACAAATCCAGCATATCCTGTGGGATCCAGCGGTTAATCTGAGTGGCTAATAACGCAATAGACCCTTCATACAACACAACAGGAATAACAGAAAAAATGACACCAATTCCAAGTGTTGACGTTAAAACGAGCGATACAAACCCGTCAATGATGGCTTTAGTTATTAAAACTTCATGGTCATTACGAAGACCGCTGTCCAGGGCTCCTATGACGGATAACGCCCCTATAACAAAAATAAGGGAAGCCGTAATAAACCCTTGCGCCATACTGGACTCCTGGTCGGGTTTGGTAAACTTTCGTTCAATGAATCTTCCTATGTACTCAAGCTTATCTTCTAAATGTACAGCTTCCCCAATAATCGCTCCAGTTAATAAGCTCAATAGCACAATCACAATGTTATCCGTTTCAAAGGCCATTTGAAGACCTATTAATATAACAGCAAGCCCCACACCGCTCATGACAGTTTCCTTATAACGCTCGGGAATCTTAGTGAAAAACAGCCCTAGAAGTGTACCAACAATAATACATAAACCATTCACAAATGTACCTAACAATACCATGAGATTCTCTCCTATGATTTTTTGTTTCACGTGAAACACCATTGTTTATAAGCAACAAAAAAACCCGGTCTGCTTCACCAGGTCTGCTTTATGAGTCTTTATCAAACCACTGTAAAATACGTTCCAGGTCCTCTTCATCCATAAACTCAATTTCAATTCTTCCTTTTTGTTTTCCTTTATGAATGGTAACTTCTGTGCCTAGACGCTCTCTGAGACTCTCTTCCCGATCTCTTATAAAGATATCTTTAGCAGTCGGCTTCTTTTTCTCAGTCCGATCTTTTTTGTTGTTTTCAAAAATCAGCCGCTCCGCCTGACGAACATTAAGAGCTTCTTTTTCAATCCTTGAGGCAAGAGCGATCACTTGCTCACGGTTTTTTAATCCAAGTAGTGCCCGACCATGTCCCATGGATAAAGTTCCATCGTTTATTTTTCTCGTTACTTCCACCGGGAGCGATAACAGCCGGACGAGATTAGCAATATGAGAACGGCTTTTTCCTAACCTCTTCGAGAGTAGTTCCTGAGTTAAAGAAAGCTCATTCATTAAATTCTGGTAGGCTTTGGCCTCTTCAATCGGGGTTAAATCCTCCCGTTGTAAGTTCTCCAGAAGGGCGAGTTCCATCATCTGTTCATCCGTCAATACACGGACCAGGGCGGGAACCGTCTCCAGGTTCGCACGCTTCGCCGCGCGGAACCTTCGTTCACCGACCACGATTTCAAAGCCTTTAATGCTTTTTCTTACGATCAGGGGTTGAAGAATGCCATGTTCCTCGATTGATTCCTTCAATTCCTGGATGGCTTCATCGGTAAAATGTTTTCTGGGTTGATACGGATTAGGGCGGCATTCGTGGACTGGAATTTCCTGAATTTGCTCTTCCTCTTTACGCTCCATCTCCTGAGAAACTGCTTGAGTCTCTTTACCTGACCCTTTCGCCATTCGCGATCACTTCCTTTACTGTTTCTAAATAGACTTCCATTACGTAAGACTGCGATTTATGCAAAATCACGGACTTGCCCTGACTTGAAACTTCCCTCAACTGGCTATAACGGGGAATAATCGATGGATAGCCTTTATCTTGTTCTACTTTTCTTTTATTTTACCATTATATTGAAAAAACGGGGTGAAGAGTTAAAAAAAGTCCCATCTCTGCGAAAGGCAAGATGGGTAGAACCGTTCATTATTTTTTCTTAGGAATTTTTATCGTAATCTGATAATAATCATCATGATCTTCTTCATCGGTTTCTAAGTCGATCCCTGTATCCGAAACCATCGTGAGCGACTGCCGAATCGTATTCATGGCAATTCTCATATCTTTATTTACACCTTTAAGAGTCGGCTTTTTCTTTTTCGGTTTAGGTTCGCTCAGCTTAGCGATCCGCTCTTCCGTCTGCTTAACGTTCAGGTGCTTTTCAATGATTTCAGACAATATCGTTTCCTGCAATTCGGGATCCTTAACTCCAATAAGGGCTCTTGCATGGCGCTCTGTAATTTTTTTATCCATAATCGCCTGTTGAACGGATTCAGGCAATTTTAACAAACGCATCTTGTTGGCAATCGTTGACTGGCTTTTTCCTAACCGCTGGGCCAGGGCTTCCTGCGTCAGTTCATGAAGTTCAATCAGTCTGGCATAAGCCATAGCTTCTTCAATGACCGTTAATTCTTCCCTTTGCAGATTCTCAATAAGAGCGACAGACGCCGTCTGGGAATCATTCATATCACGGATGATCGCAGGAATCGTTTCCCACTCAAGCGTTTGGACGGCACGCCATCTGCGCTCTCCTGCAATCAGTTCATAATTTTCCTCATCTATCCGACGGAGAACAATCGGCTGAATCATCCCATGCGTATGTATCGTCTGGGCAAGTTCGCTGATCTTCTCATCGTTGAAAATCGCTCGGGGCTGATAACGGTTCGGCTGAATATGAGCTACCGGGACCTGCATGACTTCATCAGGACTGTAGCCTTCTTCACTGTTGTTATCTTCAGATTCCTGTTCCGGTTTGTCCCCTAATCCGAACAAACGACCAAAAGGATGTAACACGATCAGACACCACCTTTATACGATCGAGCTTATGCTCATTAATATTTTCCTTAAAAATTGAAATAGAAAAAGCGCCGCAGGCTTTTCGGCTGCTGCGCACATATATGCCGTTTTAACTCTCTATCTATTTTATCATATTTATTCTAGTAAAAGTATCGTAAGGAAAGAAGAATTATTCATTCCCGTTGTCGAAAAAGCACAGATAACCAGGTGATCAAGGCATTCAATAAGGATTATTTCTCATAAAAGTCCAGATGTTATTAGCAGATTTCGTCGATATATTTTCCAAGAAAACTTCTGATTATAGCTTACCTGTTCCTGAGTTTTCCTTCAAACAATAGCTGTAAAATTAAAGTGCAGCAGTCATCCGGCTCATTTTATGATCCAAAGTCAGGCAGGAATAAACGAGTTCCTGATGAATATGTATCTTTGAAGGTTCTGCTTAAAAGGAGAGGTTTTTTTCCAGAAAGGGAACTAAAATTTATAACAGCGAACCAGGGAGGAAACAATCATGCAAAAAACTTTCATCTTATTTTCCCATTCAGAGGCAGGGGTGAAAGCAAGCTAACTATTAATCCAAAATCACTGCAAGCTTTTTACTCCTGTATCTATACCAGACCTATTACTGTATAGCAGGAGGATAACATTTTGCAAAAGAATACATTAGCCGCTCACAACATTCGTTTTCTATTTTGGGCAGAGTTGTTTGGAAGTGTACGCTTCATACAACCGGTGCTTACACTTTTTTACTTCGAAAGGGGTCTCGATGAGTCCTTAATTCTTCTGGTCTTAACCTTTTTCAGCATTGGCGTCCTTGCAGGTGAAATTCCGACCGGGGTACTGGCGGACCGCTACGGACCCAAAACAGCTTTTTTAATAGGATCGGCACTCGCTATTGTCAGCCATAGTTTATTACTGGTCGCCTTTGAACCCTGGGTGTTTTTCCTAAGCAGTTTTCTAACTGGTTTTACCGCTACTTTTTTTAGTGGAGCAGACGAGGCCCTTATTTATGAATCTCTTAAACTCTCGAACGAAGAAAGATTTATGGATAAAGCGATCGGGCAAATTGGTTCGGCTACATTTATCGTCTCGATCATCGCGGTCATTATAGGGGCTTTGATCGCTAAAGATTTAACGGAACATCAATTTCAGCTGCTGATTGGCTTAAGTCTGGCTTTTATGACAGTTCAGTTCTTTTTACTGCTGTCGATCAAAAACCCGCCCCAGCAAGAAGGGGATCAACAGCCGCCGCTCCGGCAGATATGGGCAGGGGTAGAAGCGATCCGTAAAACCCCTCAAGTATTATGGATGTTTATAAACATATCGCTCGTATTTATACCCGCTACAGCGATATTTGAGAAATTCGATCAAAAGCTGCTCGTCGATGCGGGTCTTCCGGTTTACTGGATTGGAATCGTCTATGCGGCCGCGGGTTTCATAGGTTTTATTGCTTCACGATCAATTGGATGGATGACCAGTAAAATAAACCGTATTCTTTTATTAGGGATTACAGGAATGCTCGCAGTAATTGGGCTCACACTAGCAGCCTTATTTAATACTTACCTTTGGGTGATTCTTGGAGTCATTGTCATCCTTAAATTGGTGAGCGCCATTCGCTATCCTATTTATTCTCAACTATCCAACGACTTGATCCCATCTAACGTGCGGGCAACGACTATTTCTTTACTATCGATTCTTGATTCAGGATTTGATTTACTGATTTTCACGACAGTAAGCGGTATCGCACTTGCAGGATTTACACCGATGTTCCTGGCTTGTGCCGTTATCGCTTTAATCGGTGTTTCCATTCCTATTCGGCCGAAGAGAATAATTGGAGCTCAGTGAAATCTATTAGTTTCCAGAAAAAAACAGCCATTTCCATAGGGAAGGGCTGTTTTCTTCTTATATAGGTCTTCGGTATACAGTATTAATGTCCTACTTCTTTATCTGTAGTCAGGGATAAACCGCGTCCTCTAATTTTATTTCAGTAAAATAATATCACATTATAACGAATCATGTAATTTTACACCTTTTATCGGTGTTCTTATATTGGATTCACTGCTATACTTCAACGCTTTAAATCCGCTCCTGGGCACTATTCATTATTTTTAGAAAATTAAAAATAATATATTGATTAATTTTGTAATTTTGGTAGATTTGTAAATGTAGCTTATTTTTACAAAATGTGGAGGGAGACATTAATTTGAAGAAAATGGGGAGAATGATCATATCTGCTTTAGCCCTTACATTAGCCTTCGGGCCCGTAAGTGCAAGTGCAGGCACAGTAAATCAAGATGCAGGCGAAGATTTACATAAATCGCATTCGCACGAGGGATCACCATTTGATCTCGCAATTGCGAATGATGAAAAACTAATTGAGATGTTGAAAGAGGACGGAAAAATTGCTCCAGACGCAAGTCCTTCAGAAGCTCAAAAAGGATTAAACAAATTCCTAAAAGCGAAATCTGAAGCTGCTAAGAAGGATACTGGCGAATTAAGCGATGAAGCCAAAGAAGCGAAAGAAAAGCTTCAGGGCGAAATGAAAAATAACAGCTTAACCAATGGAAAAGGAAATAAACTGGGCCAGGCGAAGAAAAATGCTCCGGATTCCGTAGAGGAAGAAGCTTATGATGGCGAGATGCGTACAGACAAAGTCCTTGTCCTGCTCATTGATTATCCGGACAAGCCTCATAACTCCATGACAGCTGATGAAACCGATATGTACTATGAAGGCGAAGATGCTTACTCTAGCGAGCATTATCAGGACATGCTGTTCGGTGACGGCGGCTGGACAGGTCCAGATGGCGAAAACTACGAGTCCATGAAACAGTACTATGAGAAGCAATCCGGCGGCAGTTACTCTGTGGAAGGGGATGTGGCGGGCTGGTACACAGCAAGTCAACCCGCTGCAGCATACGGTGGAAACTATCCGACAGAAGATGACAGTGACGTCAATGCTCGCGGACTTGTGAAGGAAGCGCTTGAGGCAGCGGCAGCCGATCCAAGTGTAGATATTGCTGACTACGACCAGTGGGATCGTTATGATTTAGATGGTGATGGAAACTATTTGGAAGCAGACGGACTTGTTGACCACTTGATGGTTATCCACTCCGGCGTGGGTGAAGAAGCCGGGGGAGGATCTCTAGGTTCTGACGCTATCTGGTCTCACCGCTGGAATCTGGGCGGAGTGACTTCAATTCCAGGTACGGAAGCTACAGTCCCTTATTGGGGCGGCTCTATGGCTGCTTACGATTATACCATTGAACCAGAAGACGGGGCAGTAGGGGTCATGGCCCATGAATTTGGCCACGATTTAGGTTTGCCGGATGAGTACGATACTCAGTATTCCGGTGCTGGAGAGCCGGTCAGTTACTGGTCGATTATGTCGAGCGGAAGCTGGGCAGGAGATATTCCAGGTACGATGCCGACTGGATTCAGCCCGTATATGAAAGAAATGCTGCAGACTTCTGCTGTCGTGGATAATGAAGGGACGCAAGGAAACTGGTTAACTGGGACAGAATTAGATGTAGAAGACATCACTGAAAAAGGGACAGAAGTTCTTCTCGACGAAGCTGTGACCAAAGGAACAAATAATGACACAGTGAAAGTAACTCTGCCGCAAAAAGAAACGGTTATTAACGAGCCGGCAAGCGGAGAGTATCAATATTTCTCCGGAAGTGCGGATGACTTGCATAATTATTTGACGAAAACGGTAGATTTAACTGATGCCACTTCTGCCGAGTTTAATTTTAAAACGTGGTATGACATTGAAAAAGACTGGGATTATGCATATGTAACGGTTGATGGAGAGCCAATTGCAAGTGATATTACGACAAATGAAGATCCATATGATGTTAATGATGGAAATGGAATTACAGGTTCGTCCGATGGCTGGATTGATGCTTCCTTCGATCTGTCTGCATATGCAGGACAAGAAGTCGAAGTAGCCATTGAATATGTAACGGATGGTGCAGTATCGAATCCTGGCTTGTACGCTGATGATCTATCCATCGTTGTTGATGGAGAAGAAGTCGTGTTCGACGATGCTGAAGGTGATGCTAAGTTTAATCTGGATGGTTTCACGAAAAATGATGGTATTAAACGCTCTGACCATTACTACCTGCTTGAATGGCGCAGCCACAATGGTGTTGATGAAGGTCTTGCCAACATCCGCCGTGGTGACAGCTTAATGACGTTCGACGATGGGCTAGTGGTCTGGTATATCGATAAGCAATACAGTGAAAACTGGACAGGTATTCACCCTGGTAATGGCTTTGTAGGCGTTGTTGATGCCGATCAACACACCGTTAAATGGGGGAATGGAGACGTAGCTAGTACACGCTTCCAAGTTCATGATGCTGCATTCAGTTTAGATAAAACAGAAAAAATGTTTATTGACTATACGAATAGCAGCTACGGGGATACAATCAAAGATAACTTCACTAAACGCACACCATTATTCGATGACAGCGAAAACTACTTGAATGAAGGATTAGTAGATGCAGGACGCGATGTTCCTGACTACGGTCTGAAGTTCCGTGTAACTGGTCAAAGTAAAGATGGTACGGTAGGTAAAATATTAATGTACAAATAATCAATCTTAAAAGAACTCCTCTTAGATGAGGGGTTCTTTTTTTAATAAGTTAAGTTGACCTGCAAAAAATAAGATATTATATCTACCTGAAAATTTGAATATCAATCTGGCAACCTGGATTTATCGCTATTATCTAGAAAGAGCTCCATTAATCACAAGTATTGTTTCCTCCATACCTCAGTGTACATTTCCCTTCCTGCCATAGGCCCTCCTCCATTATCCAGGCTAGAAGAATAATCTGCAGAGGTTGCTCCATAAGGGTGGCGAAAGATTGAGTAGCGCCACTATGACAAAGGGGTTCGTCACACACTCTCTTAGATGCAAGGTCAGGATATGCCCATAAAGCTGGTTCAGCCCACCTATTCGTTCAAGGGCTTATATGTACGCCTCTATATCAGCCTGATGCAGTAGCTTGTTAGACACGTATAATTTTTTCCAAATAAAAATACTTTGGTCCGAGAAGATTTCCTAATTTGATATGGACCGTGTGAGAAATACGTTTATTCTTATACTAGCCTGCTCGATTTTCTCGACACTTTTTTATAACATTCGTTAGACATTGGCACTTTTCAATAAAATCATAGACAAAGTCTGGCTTATCGTCCAGTAATCCTGGTCAATACGTTCGTGTACCTGCTGTTTGACGCTCACTTTAACTCTTACAGAAGCCCGAGTATCTCGCTTGGCATAGTAATGGTCTCAAAATATATGAAAAACTTTTCTCCTATATCGCTAGGCAATACAGGAGAAAAGCTTTCCCATTTAACCTAAAATTAACAGGGATAAGAGCACAACACTTCCTTTTAAACCTCTCCATAAAAAGTAAAGCAAAAAGAAAACAAATAATTTAACCAAAATAAAAAAAGATTTCGTATATTTCCTGGGAAATATACGAAATCTCATAGCTCTCATCACTTCTGAAATAAATAAGCGTTTAGAAATTAGGAGCAACCGTCTCTGGGCATACAAAATAAATAAAAAAACAACTGATGACTACAGGTCACCAGCTGTTTCTATTTGGTATGTAAGCTTTTCATGAATGATATTCTTCAGCAATCATCCCATAAACATCAATATCCTTGTATTCACCCCTGTGGTAGATATCGTGTTTCAATGTCCCCTCATAACTCAATCCAGCCTTTTGCATCACCCTGGCAGAAGCTGGGTTTTCATTCATGGCTGCAGACCACACTCTATGTAAATTCAAGGTTTCAAAACCATACTCAACCATTCGGGCGGCCGCTTCCGAGGCATATCCCTTCCCCCAATAAGCTCTCCCAACCCAATAAGCAAGCTCGCCTTTCTTGTGTTTATGATCCACTCTCAGCGTCATCGTCCCCACCAGCTCATTTGCTGATTTCAATACCATAGCCATAGGATAAGCTTTTCCTTCCTTGATCCATTCTTCATGTGTACGTATCCAGTTTTGGGCATCTTCCAAAGTATAGGGATGAGGAACGAAGGTGGTAGCTGCCACAGCTTTGTCCCCGGCAAGCTCTGTCATTCGCTCTGCTTGAGATACCTCATACGGTTGTAAATTCAGACGTTCGGTTGTTAGCGGCCAATTCATAGTAAAAAACCCCTTTTTAATTAAAAGCATAATATTAATTATTTCAGATAAGTTCACGAAACTTGAAGACTCCGTTTCGAACTATCTGTAGATGTTTAGGATCGTGGGCGGAGGTCTCGCTTTCCTGGTGAGACCCCGGAAGGTGAAACCTGAAGAGGCTCAGCACATGCCCACGGAAAGCGAATCCTCCCTCGCAGGACCTTCACTTTAACTCGAAATCGAGTCTTCCACAACCATGCCCTTTAGTGTAAGAACTCTTTTATTAAAATCGAAAATAAAGCATTTGTCTAATAAATTTCAGGTTTTGTGGAAAAATGAACACAAACTATGGAAAGCAGGTGTGGTTATGGAATTTCAACAACCCAACTATCGTGCGGGAGATATTGTTTATGTTATCTATCGCAACCCGCATACGTATGATGTGGCCAATGTACAGGAAGCAGCCGTCGTGAAAGATCCAGAAAATCCAGGTGATTTAGCCCTTTTTCTATATGAAACGTATTTCCCACTGGATTCTGAAATAGCTGTCTATGCCTCACAAGGTGAAGCTGAACGCGCCTATCATGATACATTTGGCGGCGGGATTGAACCGGAGGGACTGCAGTGGTAAAGCCATTTGTACCCGAACTTGTTTACATCGAACCCGGAGCTCTCAAATACCCGCTAGGTAAAGAACTGAAAGAAAAATTTGAAGGTATGGGTATTGAAATTCGCGAGACCACATCCCATAACCAAGTCCGCAATTTACCAGGAGAAAATGATTTTCAGAAATACCGGATGGCGAAATCCACACTGGTGGTAGGTGTGAGAAAAACCTTGAAATTCGACACCTCCAAACCTTCTGCAGAGTATGCCATTCCCTTTGCGACAGGGTGCATGGGCCACTGCCATTATTGCTACTTACAAACGACCATGGGCAGTAAACCTTATATCCGCACCTATGTAAATGTCGAAGAGGTGTTTGAAGCGGCGGAAGCCTATATGAAAGAGCGGGCACCGGAAGAAACAAGGTTTGAAGCTTCCTGTACCTCTGATATCGTTGGCGTCGATCACCTCACCCACACTTTAAAACGGGCGATCGAATATTTTGGTCAGTCTGAGCATGGGCGCTTACGTTTTGTAACCAAATTCGCACACGTTGATCACTTGCTTGATGCGAAACACAATGGCCGTACACGTTTCCGGTTCAGTATGAATGCTGATTACGTAATCAAATACTTGGAGCCGGGTACCTCTCGTCTGGATGATCGAATTGAAGCAGCGGTAAAAGTAGCGGAAGCTGGTTATCCTTTAGGATTTATCATCGCCCCTATTTATCTTTACGAGGATTGGAAAGAAGGCTATCGAATTTTGTTTGAGAAGCTGTATGATAAGCTTCCGGAACAAGCAACAAAAGATCTTACCTTCGAACTGATTCAACATCGTTTTACAAAGCCGGCCAAGCGCGTTATTCAGAAAAATTATCCGATGACCAAGCTTGAAATGGACGAAGAAAAGCGAAAATATAAATGGGGACGTTATGGAATCGGAAAATATGTTTACCAGAAAGATGAACAAAAAGAAATGCAGGAGGTACTAGGCGGATATATTGAGCAGTACTTTCCTGAAGCCAGATTAGAATACTTTACATGATTCTTGAGGCTGATCACTCCACAGCATTCTGTCCAATCGACAGAAAACGATAAAAGAGTTGATGATGAATCCATACAAGCATTTTTCTATAGAAAGTGTAAGAACTCCTTTCTTTTGTTTACCTTTTTCCTAATTGTGGAATGAGGGTATTATAATATTATAGTGATAAAACAAAAGGAGGATTTCAATATGGATCGTTCACAAAAGCAAACTCAAGGTCAGCCTAAACAGGAACAGGAAAAACAACCTGGAGTGGAAGGTCAATTAGACCCTCAGCCGCTTCAAGCAGATGAAGACTATCAAAGCGGAAATAAATTAGTCGGCAAAGTAGCTCTAATCACAGGAGGAGACAGCGGAATCGGTCGTTCGGTAGCCATTGGCTATGCCAAAGAAGGAGCAGACGTTGCGATTTCCTACCTCGAAGAACACGAAGATGCGGAATATACTAAAAAACAAATAGAAGAGCAGGGTCGCCGCGCTATTCTAATTCCTGGTGATGTAGGAGAAGAATCCGTTTGTAAGGACGCTGTTGAACGTACAGTCAATGAACTGGGTCAGCTCGACATTCTAGTAAATAATGCAGCTGAACAGCATCCAACCGAGGATTTAATGGATATTACGGCAGAGCAATGGGAAAGCACATTCAAAACGAATATCCATTCCATTTTCTATATGACAAAAGCAGCGATTCCTCACTTGAAAAAAGGAAGCTCCATTATCAATACTGCTTCCATTAACCCTTATACCGGGAATGCGCAGCTTGTCGATTATACCGCAACGAAAGGCGCTGTAGTAGCCTTTACACGTTCCATGGCCAAACAGCTCGTGGATAAAGGAATCCGGGTAAATGGAGTGGCGCCTGGCCCAATCTGGACCCCATTAATTCCTTCTACCTTTGGAGAAGACAAAGTGGAACAGTTTGGTACCAACTCGCCAATGGGCCGTCCTGGTCAGCCAGTAGAGCACGTAGGAAGTTATGTGTTGCTTGCTTCCGATGACTCCACGTACATGACTGGCCAGTTTATCCACATCAATGGCGGACTGTACACTTCCAGCTAAAGCGTTATTTCTTGCTAAAAGCTCTCTTCTTTTACACAATAAATAGAAGAAGAGAGGAGAACTGTATATGCCAGAAGGTCCAGAAATAAGAAGGGCGGCTGATCACGTGGAAAAAGCGTTGATCGGCCGCCCTGTGCTTGAGATATCTTTTGCGTTTGAACAGCTTCAGGATTATGAAGCTATGTTTCAAGGAGCTATGATTAAGCGGGTTGAAACCCGTGGAAAGGCCATGCTGATCCGATTCGATCAAGGCTTAACCATCTATTCTCATAATCAGTTATACGGAAAATGGTACGTCCGAAACGCCTATAATTATCCGAAGACCAACCGTCAGCTAAGGCTTGCCATTCATAACGAAAAGAAATCAGCGCTGCTTTACAGTGCATCTGACATAGAGGTGTTAAAGGATGAGGAAGTAGAAGAACATCCTTTTATAGCCAAAGTCGGTCCAGACCTTTTAAATGAATCCGTTACGAGTGAAGAGCTGGTAGAGCGATTTAAAGATAAAAGGTTCCGTAGAAGAAAATGGAGTTCATTACTATTAGATCAGGCTTTTATCGCTGGAGTCGGGAATTATCTGCGGAGTGAAATTTTGTTTTGTGCGAACATTCATCCTGAACTCAGACCGGATGATTGCACAGAAGAGCAGCTTAGAAAAGCAGCCGATGCCTGTATAGAACTCATGTGGCGTTCTTATGAGCATAAAGGAATTACGAATAATCTTGAACTTGCTCACCGTTTAAAATCGGAGGGATCAAAGCGATATCAATATCGGCACTGGGTATTTAACCGTGAAGGTCAGCCATGCCGCATTGATGGAACAGAAATCATTAAATACAAGGCAGCTTCCAGACGGTGTTATTACTGTCCGACCTGTCAGGCTAAGACCTCCAGCTCTGGGAAATAGGGAGCAGGAGGTCTTTGTTAAGTCTCTAGGTGAAGAAAACATGCTCGGCGTGAATGTTTTCTTCAAGCCTGAGAATACCAAACGAGTAATAAGGCATTTTCCGTTTATCTGTGACAGACCCTGGATTAAATAACATCACTTTATTCACGTAGCGGGTCAGCGGCAGATGAGAATGACCAAAAATAATGAGGTCCACTTCCTCACCTTTATATTCTTCGACCGCCCTTTTCTCCGTCGTTTTTTTCTCTCCATGACCGTGAATCAGCCCAATTCGAAAACCATTCAGCTCAATCGTCTGCTTATAAGGAAAAACGGATTGAATGTCTTTCCCATCTACGTTTCCATAAACGCCGTAGACGGGTGGACCATACCCTTTCAGCTCTTCAACCACTTCCTTCGTCTGCCAGTCTCCGGCATGAATAATGGCGTCAGCTGAAGGCAGTTCCCCAACTAACCTCCCCGGTAGAGACTTCCCCTTTTTAGGCATATGAGTGTCTGATAGTACAACAATTTTCATCATGGCGTCCCCCTTCTTCTATACTTCTACCCTCTTAATAAAACCATGAGACAAAAACCCCCCTTCGGCTCCTTAGAGCGTAAGGGGGATTCGATTACTGAATCGGTGCTTTATTTGGAGTACCCGCTTTACGCGGATATTTCTTAGGTGTTTTCCGGCGCTTTTCGATAATCGCAATATTTCTTTCACTATCCTCTTCAGGAAGGGTGAACGTATGCACGTTTTCCACCTCTCCTCCGACTGTTTGGATAGCAAGCGCTGCATCTTCCATTTCATCGGCCAGGTTAGGTCCTTTCATAGCCATGAAATGCCCGCCTTTAGCGGTTAAAGGCAGACATAATTCACTCAGTACGGACATTCGAGCAACAGCTCGAGCCATGACAAGATCATAACCTTCTCGGAATTTCGCGTTTTTACCAAAATTTTCGGCACGATCATGGTAAAAAGCCACGTCATCTAACCCTAATTCGTGGGCTAAGTGATTCAAAAAAGTGATTCGTTTCTTTAATGAATCGACAATCGTCACTTTCAAGTGCGGGAACACAATTTTAAGCGGCAGACTTGGAAAGCCGGCTCCGGCTCCCACATCACAAATTCGTAAGGGCTTGGTAAAATCATAATAAAACGAAGCGGTCAAAGAGTCATAGAAGTGTTTAAGATAAACACCTTCCTTGTCCGTAATCGCTGTGAGATTCATTTTTTCATTCCATTCCACAAGGATTTCGAAGTACTTGTGAAACTGTTGCTGCTGATGTTCGCTTAATTCAATACCCTGGTTCTTAAGCGATTCGAGAAAGGTGTTAATATCCATGCTTCCATCCTTTCGTTTTATTCACCCGATACGCGAGCGATTTTTCCTTGTTCGATATAAACAAGTAATATAGACACGTCAGCCGGGTTAACTCCGGAAACACGTGAAGCCTGCCCCACAGATAATGGTCGTACTTCTTTGAGACGGTCGCGAGCTTCTGTAGCAAGTCCATGAATGTCATCGTAATCAATGTCTTCAGGAATCTTCTTCGTTTCCATCTTCTTCATACGATCGATTTGCTCGAGCGCTTTTTTAATATACCCGCTGTATTTAACCTGAATTTCTACTTGTTCCTTCACATCTTCCGGTAGTGAGACCTCACTAGGGGTTAGACGCTCCAGGTGACTGTATTTCATTTCAGGACGCTTCAGTAAATCAATGGCACGTACCGCTTCCTTCAAGCGGGTGCCTCCCGCTTCTTCAATGACAGCCTGAACTTCTTCTGTTTCCTTCAGAATGACTTTATCTAAGCGGGCTTTTTCTTCATCGATCTGCTGTTTTTTCTCAAGGAAGCGCTGATAGCGTTCTTCTGGAATTAACCCTAGTTCGTATCCTTTTTCAAGCAGACGTATATCTGCGTTGTCATGGCGAAGCATCAAGCGGAATTCTGCACGAGACGTGAGAAGACGATATGGCTCGTCGGTACCTTTGGTCACGAGATCATCAATCATAACGCCGATATAGCCTTCTGAGCGGTCGAGAATTAATGTTTCGAGATCCAGTGCTTTCGCAGCTGCATTAATCCCTGCCATCAGCCCTTGACCGGCCGCTTCTTCGTAACCGGAAGTTCCGTTTAATTGTCCAGCGGTAAACAGTCCGGAAATTTGCTTCGTCTCCATAGTTGGCCATAATTGAGTCGGGATAATGGAATCGTACTCAATGGCATAGCCAGCCCTCATGATTTCCGCATTCTCAAGTCCAGGTACGGTCCTCATCATTTCGTTCTGTATATACTCAGGCAGGGAAGTGGAAAGACCCTGTACATACACTTCTTCTGTATCGCGACCTTCCGGCTCCAGGAAAATCTGGTGCCTTGGTTTATCATTAAAGCGCACGATTTTATCCTCAATAGAAGGGCAATAACGTGGACCTGTTCCCCGGACAGCGCCTGAATACATCGCAGACAGCGTTAAATTATCATCAATAATTTTGTGAGTTGCTTCGTTTGTATAAGTCAGCCAGCAAGGAATTTGATCCGTAATGAACTCTGTCGTTTCATAAGAAAACGATCTTGGTTCCTCTTCGCCCGGCTGGATTTCCGTTTTGGAATAATCAACCGTGTGGCTGTTTACCCGCATTGGTGTACCCGTTTTAAAGCGGACCATATTAATTCCCAGTTCCTCCAGCTGCTCGGAAAGAGAAACCGTAGAACGCTGGTTATTAGGACCGCTCTCATAGGAGAGGTCTCCAATCAGGACACGTCCACGCATGAACGTTCCCGTCGTTACAATAACCGTTGGAGCATAGTAAGCTGCTTTTGTTTCTGTAACGACTCCTTTGATTTCATTGTCCTCGACAAGCAGCTTCTCAACCATTCCCTGTCTAAGCGTCAAGTTTTCCTGATTTTCTAGAATTCTCTTCATTTCTTTAATATAAAGTGGTTTGTCCGCCTGAGCTCTCAGTGCTCGTACGGCAGGACCTTTTCTTGTATTCAGCAGACGCATTTGAATGTGCGTTTTATCAATTACTTTACCCATAGCGCCGCCAAGTGCATCCACTTCACGAACTACGATTCCTTTTGCCGGCCCGCCAATCGAAGGGTTACACGGCATGAAAGCGACCAGATCCAGGTTGAGAGTAAGCATTAACGTTTTGGCGCCTCTGCGGGCTGCTGCAAGACCAGCTTCTACCCCTGCGTGACCGGCACCGATTACAATTACGTCATAATGCCCAGCATCATAAGTCATTTATTGTCTCTCCTTTGTTGTTGTTTATTTCCCTAAGCAAAACTGTGAAAACAACTGATCGATCAAGCTTTCGTGCACGGTATCTCCGATAATTTCACCAAGAATTTCCCACGTCCTTGTGACGTCAATCTGCACCACATCGAGCGGTACTCCCATTTCCATACCGTTCTGGGCATCTTCAAGGGCTTGCTTGGCCTGCTTGAGCAACTGCACGTGGCGGACGTTGGATACGTACGTCATATCTCCCGCATCCAGCTCCCCTTCAAAGAAGGTATCGGCAATCGCATTTTCAAGCTGATCTACTCCTTTTTCATGAATTAGCGAGGTAGAAATTACGGGATTATCTCCAGCAAATTCTTTCACCTGATCGATATCTAATTTTGGTTCCAAATCCATTTTATTAACAATAACAATAATATTCATGTCACGAAGGGCTTCAAATAGCTGCTTATCGTCATCATTCAGCTCATCTCCATAGTTTAACACAAGAAGGATGAGATCGGCTTCCTCTAATACTTGTCTGGATCGTTCCACGCCTATTCTTTCGACAATATCTTCGGTTTCCCGAATACCAGCCGTGTCGATCAGACGAAGCGGAACTCCGCGAACATTGACATATTCCTCAATCACATCACGAGTCGTTCCCGGAACTTCCGTCACAATCGCTTTGTTTTCGTGCACCAGTGTATTCATTAAGGACGATTTTCCGACGTTAGGCCGGCCGATAATGGCCGTTCCTAAGCCTTCTCTTAAAATTTTCCCCTGACGGGCGGTCTGCAGAAGATTTGAAACTTCCGCGTGGACTTCTTTTGTCTTTTGCTCCATCATTTCATGAGACATTTCTTCGACGTCATCATATTCAGGGTAATCTATATTTACTTCTACGTGAGCTAAGGTTTCAAGCAGTTTCTGTCTTAGCTGCTGAATAAGGTTCGATAGTCGTCCGTCCATCTGCTTTAGAGCAACGTTCATAGCCCTGTCCGTTTTCGCACGAATCAAATCCATCACGGCTTCTGCCTGAGACAAATCAATCCGGCCATTTAAGAACGCGCGCTTCGTAAATTCACCAGGTTCGGCCAGGCGTCCTCCACTTGCTAAGACGATTTCAAGGACACGGTTCACTGAAACCAGACCGCCGTGGCAGTTAATTTCAACGATATCTTCCCTCGTAAAAGTCTTAGGCGCACGCATAACGGAAACCATTACTTCTTCTGCTGTCTCTCCCGTATCAGGATCTATTATTTTACCGTAGTGCATCGTGTGGGAGTCGACTTCGTTTAAATCCTTTCCACGAAACAAATCTCCAGCTATAGAGACAGCTTGAGGACCACTAAGTCGAACGATTGCTATGGCTCCTTCTCCCATAGGGGTAGATATGGCAGTTATCGTATCTGTTTCCACACGCGCTCACCTCCTCATGTTGCTATTTTATATTTATCCACAAAGTAGAATTTATTGTAGTCACTAACTTAATAGAATATCATATCAGTCCGGTAATTGAAAAGATATCAACAACCTCTCAAAGCCGTTTCCCCTTTAATTTCATTATCCACATGTGTATAACTCATTATTCAACTGGCTCATTTAAATCTCCGTACAGATTATTAAAGAAAAGCTCCCATTACTTGAAGACTCAGTTTCGAGACTTTTGAGAGAATTAGGTCCTGCGGGGGACGATTTTGCTTTCCGGCCCTACTTCGTGTAGGGCCGCAGGAAAGCGAGTTGTTTCCGTAGCCAGCCCCTATCTATATCAGCAACGGACCTAAGATATCTCGAAACTGAGTCTTACAGTAACCGGCCCTTTAGTTTAAAAAGTTTTTTAGCGAAAAAACCAATACTAACGTTCTAAAGAACCATTCTATAATACTGGATTCACGAAAAAAATCCCATAAAAAAACTTCTGCCAACGATGATTGGCAGAAGTTTTCAGTGTACATGTAACTTCTTTAGGAAGGACGTATGACCACATGTCTACGTGGATCATTTCCATCGGAATCAGTTACGACTTTTTTATGGTTTTGAAGAGCCGAATGAATAATCTTCCGTTCATAGGAAGGCATAGGCTCGAGCTTGACCTCTTTACCAGAGGAAATCGCTTTTTCCGCTAATCGCTTAGCCAGGTTTTCAAGCGTTTCCTTTCGTCTTGCCCGATAACCTTCTGCATCCAGCATAACGTTATAAAACTGATCGGATTCCCGATTAACGGCGAGTTGAGTTAAATATTGCAGTGAATTTAAGGTTTGACCGCGTTTTCCAATGAGCATGGCGATTTTCTCACCCTCGAGCTGCATGGCAATATCACGGTCTTTTACTTCTGTTTTTACTTGTACAGGAGCACCCATTTGCTTTGCTACTTCTATGATGAATAATTCGGCATCCTGCACTGGATTCTTTTGAATAGATACTTTTACGATTGCCGGTTTTGAACCAAAACCAAGAAATCCTTTTTTACCTTCATCAATGACATCTACTTGAACCTGGTCCTTCGATGTTTGTAATTGTTCTAGTGCTGATTGGACCGCTTCATCAACTGTGGTGCCAGTAGCAGTTATTTGCTTCACTCACCTGCTCCTCCCGTCGCATCTTTCATCATTGGCTTACGAATAAAAATGGTCTGAAGAATCATAACGATGTTACCTACAATCCAATAGATCGCAAGGGCTGATGGGAAGAAGAATGCAAATGTACCGATCATTAGCGGCATGATGTAAATCATCATCTGCATTTGCGGGTTTTGAGCTGCTGCTCCTCCCGCCATCATCAGCTTCTGCTGTAGGAATGTGGTAGCTGCTGTAAGAATCGCAAGGAATGGATCAGATTGCCCTAATTCCATCCATAGAAAACTGTGAGTTTGAATCTCAGATGTTCTCATAATAGCATGGTAGAAACCAATCAATATCGGCATTTGCACAATAATAGGCAGACAGCCTGCCAATGGATTAACACCATTTTTCTGGAAAAGCTGCATCGTTTCCTGCTGAAGTTTTTGCTGGGTCTGTGCATCCTTAGAAGAATATTTTTCTCGTAATTCTTTAAGTTCCGGCTGAATTTCCTGCATAGCTTTTGAACTTTTTAACTGTTTAACGTTTAACGGCAGTAACAATACTCGGATAATAATGGTTACGATTACAATCGCCAATCCAAAACTTCCGTTTGTCAGATCTGCGAAATACAAGAGCGTCTTAGATAATGGAAAAACAATATATTCATTCCAGAATCCTGTACTATCCTCGGTGATATCCTGATTGACCTGGGTACACCCGGATAAGAACGTAAGCACACCTGCCATGGCAAGCAATGCTATTATTTTGTTACGCAACGTTCCTTCCTCCTTACTGAATCCCTCTGGCTATTCATTAAAAATTATTTTTTATCCATACATCAGTGTAGCATTATTTCATAGAATAATTCTATAAGATGATGGCTTATTTTTTCTTATTCAATAGCTTTGATCTTGATAGAACATGGATCAAGCTTTTTTTCGTTTCATGAAAGTTCATATTATTGGTTGGTTTTCTAGCAATAATCACAAAGTCATACTGAGGATGGATTTGGTCTTCCAGTTCGTGAAAGGCTTGTCTTAAATAACGTTTCACCTGGTTTCGAACCACTGCAGGTCCAATCCTCTTACTGACAGAGAGGCCGATTCGAAAATGAGCCTGGTCTTTTTTCTTCCAATAGTAAAGGACGAGTTGCCGGTTCGCGAACGACTGACCGTGCTGAAATACTTTTTGGAATTCTTC
The DNA here is from genome assembly GCF_052246755.1 of Halobacillus sp. B29. Classification (NCBI taxonomy): domain Bacteria; kingdom Bacillati; phylum Bacillota; class Bacilli; order Caryophanales; family Bacillaceae; genus Halobacillus; species Halobacillus sp. B29. Next base: position 43,020 of record NZ_JBQQCM010000007.1, on the reverse strand, counting down.
ATTCTTTTTAATTCGATATTCTTTCTTCATAGAACTCCCTCCAAAAATATAAAGCGCTAGTTGCCAGTCAGACCTTCACGCCCTGAACATTAGAAAAGCGCAGTGGATCTCATAGTAGAGACCCGACTCCGCAAGACAATCTTAACTAGAAAAAAAGACCACTGAGGTTTTCAGTGGCCTATGCTGATAAAACTTTTCTTCCTTTACGACGACGACGAGCAATTACTTTACGGCCGTTTGGGCTGCTCATGCGCGTACGGAAGCCGTGTACTTTTTTGCGCTTACGATTATTTGGTTGAAATGTGCGTTTCATTATATATACACCTCCTGAGGAATAATTCCATAACTTACTTCTAAAAGGCAGTCCTAATAATTATAAGCAACGTATCTTCATTCTGTCAATGTCCTTTTCACTTTCTCCTCTAGATCCACTTGAATCTACTCCGTTATATAACAGTTTGTGTACTATAACACCTCGTTGATTTTTTTAGCGAAATAAGCGAGAATAAAATACATTCAGCGAACATCCACAGGCTGTGTGTATATTTTTTTCGACTCCAGCTGACTGTCCACACCAAATATCGACAAGGTATTCACAAAATATAGTGTTGTGGATAGTTGTTGTCTACAAGGTGTGGTAATTGTGGATAAGTTCCCCTAAATCATTGCAACTCCAGTTTTTATTTGGTATTATATTTGTGTTTAAGCGTGAATGACTTCTGAGTGCTTAAAATCTTTTCCACAGATTGTGGATAACGTGTGGACATTTATTAACACACTTGTATATGCTTTTATGCACAGGAATGTGGATAATGAAAATAACTTTCTATAAGTCTTGTATGTCGCGAATCTCACATCCACATTGAAATTAGAAGTTTTCTAACGATAAAGAGTATACAAAACTTATACAACAACCTTTCGATCCTTTTGCTACGTTCGAAAAAGAGAACGAAAGGTTTTTTTGTTTTCCATTTATAGAGAAAGGGGTGAAACAATTTGGAGAACATACACGAACTTTGGAATAACACCTTGGAGCATATTAAAGAAAAAATCAGTAAGCCAAGCTTTGAAACATGGCTGAAGGCTACCAAAGCTGATTCTCTTAACGAAAATACCTTGACCATTGTAGCTCCGAATGAATTTGCCAGAGACTGGCTTGAGAATCAATATGAGGGATTGATTACGGAAACGCTCTATGAAGTGACTGGAGCGGAGTTAGATACAAAATTTATTATTCCGGAAACGAAAGAAGAATCGATGGATGATGTAAAGCTGTCGTCCAAGAAGGTTCCTGATGTGAAGAATAATGGGAATGAAGAGACACCGCAAAGTATGCTCAACTCTAAATATACGTTTGATACGTTTGTGATCGGTTCAGGAAACCGCTTCGCCCACGCAGCATCTCTGGCGGTGGCAGAAGCACCGGCAAAAGCTTACAATCCGCTGTTTATCTATGGTGGGGTCGGACTGGGAAAAACACACCTGATGCATGCGATTGGCCATTATGTCCTGGATCATAATCCAAATGCGAAAGTCGTTTATTTATCATCTGAAAAGTTTACCAATGAATTTATTAATTCGATTCGAGACAATAAAGCCGTCAACTTCCGTAATAAGTACCGCAGTGTAGACGTGCTTTTAATTGATGACATTCAGTTTCTTGCAGGTAAAGAACAGACCCAGGAAGAGTTCTTCCATACGTTTAATACACTTCATGAGGAAAGCAAACAGATCGTAATCTCCAGTGATCGTCCGCCTAAAGAAATACCGACTCTTGAGGATCGGCTGCGCTCCCGCTTTGAATGGGGATTGATTACGGACATTACGCCGCCGGATTTAGAGACGCGGATTGCCATTCTGCGTAAGAAAGCCAAGGCAGAAGGGCTGGATATTCCAAACGAAGTCATGCTCTACATTGCGAATCAAATCGATACAAACATTCGTGAGCTGGAGGGAGCTCTTATTCGAGTGGTCGCTTATTCGTCTTTGATTAATCGTGATATTAATGCTTCTCTGGCAGCTGAAGCATTAAAAGATATCATTCCAAGCTCTAAGCCTAAAGTCATTACAATTGAAGCCATTCAGGAAATGGTTGGAGAGAAATATAATGTTAGATTAGAAGATTTTCCAGCGAAAAAGCGGACTAAAACCATTGCTTTTCCGCGTCAAATCGCTATGTATCTATCAAGAGAGTTAACCGATTTTTCTTTACCGAAAATTGGTGAAGAATTTGGAGGCCGTGATCATACGACAGTCATCCATGCTCATGAGAAGATTTCTAAAATGGTCGCAGCCGATCAGCAGCTTCAAAAAGAACTGGATGAAATTAAAGAGCAGCTGAAAACGTAACGTGGATAATGTGAATAACCGTACCACATCCATCAACAACTTATACACATGTGGATAACCTTGGTTTGTTTGGTCTGAATCCTGTTATCCACAAATCCACAGCGCATACTATTACTATTACGGTTTATTAATAAAAAATAAATATATAATATAGGTTCACTAGGAGGAAGGTATTCATGAAATTTATAATTCAGCGGGAGCAGTTGATGCAAAGCGTTCAGGATGTCATGAAAGCTATTTCATCAAGAACGACCATCCCTATTTTGACTGGAATGAAATTAGAAGTTAGTGAAGAAGGCGTAAAACTGACCGGAAGTGATTCAGATATCTCGATTGAATCTTTTATTCCACAAGAAGAAGATGGAATCGTTTATGTTGAGAACATTGAACCAGGGAGCCTAGTACTCCAGGCTAAGTATTTCCCTGATATCGTTCGTAAACTTCCACAAAACACCGTTGAAATTGAAAGTGATAATTACAGAAATGTTACCATTCGCTCAGGTAATGCTGAATTCCATTTGAATGGACAGGACCCTGAAGAATATCCACAACTACCTCAGTTGCATACCGAGGATAGCTTTGAGCTGCCTATTGATCTATTAAAGAATTTAATTCGTCAAACTGTATTTGCGGTATCGACTTCAGAAACAAGGCCTATTTTGACAGGCGTTCATGTACGTATTGAAAATGGAGAACTCGAGTTTATTGCAACGGATAGCCATCGTCTGGCATCCAGGAAGATTCCATTGGAGCATCCAGAAGGCAAGAATCTGCCTCCGGTCGTCATTCCAGGTAAAAGCTTAACTGAACTGAATAAAATTCTTGATGATTCAGAAGATACGATCGAAGTAAGTGTCACGGAGAACCAGGTATTGTTCCGTACGAAGCACCTTTACTTCTTATCCAGACTTCTGGAAGGGAATTATCCAGAGACCTCGCGTTTAATTCCTGAGCAAAGCAAAACAATTGTGAAAATCGACACGAAAGAATTGCTTCAATCTGTCGACAGGGCATCTCTATTAGCAAAAGAAAATCGTAATAACGTCGTTCGTTTAGTTACGAAAGAAAACAACCACCTTGAAATCACAGGTAACTCCCCTGAAGTAGGAAATGTGGTTGAAGAAGTAACAGCAGATGATGTAAACGGAGAAGATCTAAAGATTTCTTTTAGTGCTAAATATATGATGGATGCTTTAAAAGCTGTGGATTATGATCAAGTAAAAGTAGAATTCACTGGAGCGATGCGTCCTTTCTTAATTCGTCCAGTAGATGACGAACAAATTCTCCAGCTGATCCTGCCCGTCCGCACCTACTGATTTATAAAAAACGTGTTAGTATAAAAGGTATGTCAGTCATTCGAATATAGTACTAGTTTAAAAGTGGCGCTGTTATGAAAATCATAGCGGTGCCTTTTCTTATGGTGAGCCGCTGAAACAGAATAAATCTCTTGGACTTTTCTTACACCTTCATCTTTAGTAAAATAAAAAGAAGGTGAATTCATGGAATAGGGTGAATGAAAATGAGCGAACGTATTGAAATATCAACGGAATATATCCCGCTTGGTCAGTTTCTAAAATTATCCAACGTTGTGGAATCTGGTGGAATGGTTAAATTATTCCTTAGTGAATTTGAAGTTTTTGTAAATGGAGAGTTGGAAAACCGTCGTGGGCGTAAGCTTTACCTGGGAGATACAGTCGAAATAGAAGAGTTTGGCAGCTTCACGGTTGTACGTGAAGAATAAGGTGAAATGAACCTGACTTATGTATATTCATGAGCTGTCGCTTCGGTCGTTTAGGAATTATGATCAATTGTCCCTGACATTCGATCATAAGATAAATGTCATTATTGGTGAAAACGCCCAGGGAAAGACCAATTTGATGGAAGCGATCTATGCTTTAGCCTTTACAAAATCACACCGGACCCCGAGGGATAAAGAATTAATACAATGGGACGCCGAGTATGGTAAAATAAAAGGGAGTATATTTAAACGGAATCGCCGTTTTCCTCTCGAGATTGTCATTTCGACCAAAGGGAAAAAAGCGAAATTAAATCATATTGAACAAAAGCGCCTTAGTGACTACATAGGTGCTTTGAATGTCGTTATGTTTGCACCTGAGGATCTTAACCTGGTCAAGGGAAGCCCTCAGGTGCGTCGTCGGTTTATCGACATGGAAATCGGACAGATTCAACCGACGTATATCTATCATTTAGGACAATATCAAAAGATCCTCCGTCAGCGTAATCATCTGCTGAAAGATTTGCAGCGTAAGCCTCACGCTGACCGGACGATGCTTGGCGTATTGACGGATCAGTTGATGGAGCATGCAGCGACGATTGTGGATCGAAGGTTTAAGTTTATGCAGCTGCTCCGTTCATGGGCTACTCCCATTCATGAAGGAATAAGCCGCAAACTAGAAAAACTTGATATTTCTTATAATGCAAGTGTCAAAGTATCAGAGGATATGAATTTGGACACAATAAAGAAAATATACATGGAAAAATTTTCAGAAATTGAAACAAAGGAAATTGAAAGGGGAACTACGCTTGCAGGTCCTCACCGGGATGATCTTATATTTTATGTGAATGGAAAAGATGTTCAGACCTATGGTTCCCAGGGCCAGCAGAGAACAACCGCCCTGTCTTTGAAACTCGCAGAAATTGAACTCATTCATAGTGAAGTGGGCGAGTACCCCATTCTTCTGTTGGATGATGTGCTCAGCGAACTAGACGATTACCGGCAGTCCCATCTGCTTCATACCATCCAGGGGAAAGTTCAAACCTTTGTTTCAACGACTAGTATAGATGGAATTGAACATGAAGCTTTGAAGCATGCAGAGATCTTTCATGTTAGAGAAGGAACGATCGAAGTAGAGAAATGAGGTGGCAAATTGTTCATTCATATCGGTGACGATCATGTCATCCAATCAAAAGATGTGGTAGCGATTATCGATCACAGTTTGATGGCATCGTCCTCTATTATCGAGGAAATGATTTTTAATCAGCGGAAAAACAGACGCGTGGTGGAAACAGAAGAAGATCATGTGAAAGCCATCGTCATTACAAATGATTATATATATTTCAGCCCGCTTTCCGTATTCACTTTAAAGAAGAGGGCCAATATGAAGACCACGTTAAATAAACTGGAAGACTTCTCAGAAGAGTCAGGTGGGTAAGAGAAGATCGTCCGTAATAGAGTTCATAAGTAAAACCACTTGAGAAATGTAGGTGAGTACCATGAAGGAAGACATAATTGAAAAAGAATCCTATGATGAGAGCCAGATACAGGTACTGGAAGGGCTGGAAGCGGTTCGTAAACGCCCGGGAATGTATATTGGTTCGACGAACGAAAAAGGACTGCACCACCTTGTATGGGAAATTGTAGATAACAGTATTGACGAAGCGATGGCAGGTCATTGTGACCAGATCCAAGTGATGATTGAGAAAGATAACAGCATCTCCGTGACAGATAACGGCCGTGGAATTCCTGTAGGGATTCAGGAAAAGACAGGACGTCCTGCAGTAGAAGTCATTATGACGGTTCTTCACGCCGGAGGGAAATTTGGAGGCGGAGGTTATAAAGTCTCTGGAGGACTCCACGGTGTAGGGGCATCCGTTGTAAATGCTTTATCATCAAAACTTGAAGTATTCGTCCACCGTGATGGCAAGATTCACTACCAGGCTTTCCACCGCGGGGTGCCGGAAGAAGATTTGAAAGTCATCGGAGATACAGAAATTACTGGAACACGCATTCAGTTTAAACCGGATGAAGAAATCTTTACCGAAACCGTTGAATATAACTTTGAAACACTGGCTACTCGTACACGAGAGCTTGCTTTTCTGAATCGCGGCTTAACGATTTCGATTGAAGATAAACGTACAGATGAAGAGCCGGTAAGCTATTATTATGAGGGTGGTATTCGCTCTTATGTCGAGCATTTGAACCGTACGAGAGAAGTGCTCCACGAACCATTTTTCATAGAAAGTGAACAGGATGACATTTCTATTGAAATCGCCCTTCAGTATAATGATGGCTTCGCGAGCAATCTTTATTCGTATGCGAATAATATTCATACGTACGAAGGCGGAACCCACGAATCCGGCTTTAAAACCGGACTCACTCGTGTAATTAATGATTATGCGCGTAAAAATAATATGTTCAAAGATACGGATCCGAACTTAACTGGAGATGATGTCCGTGAAGGATTGACGGCTATTATTTCGATTAAGCACCCTGATCCTCAATTTGAAGGACAGACAAAGACGAAGCTTGGAAACAGTGAAGCGCGTACGGTTACCGATGCGCTATTCTCAGAAGGCTTCTCCAAATTCCTGTTTGAAAATCCAAACATGGCAAGAATTGTAGTGGAAAAAGGTCTAATGGCTTCGAGAGCCCGTATGGCTGCAAAGAAAGCACGTGAGCTTACTCGCCGCAAAAATGCGCTTGAAGTTTCCAACCTACCTGGTAAATTAGCGGACTGTTCGTCTAAAGATCCCAGTATTTCAGAGATCTACGTGGTTGAGGGTGACTCAGCCGGAGGGTCTGCGAAACAGGGTCGGGACCGACATTTCCAGGCGATTCTTCCTTTGCGCGGGAAAATTATTAACGTAGAGAAAGCTCGCTTAGATAAAATCCTATCAAATAATGAAGTTCGTGCGATTATTACAGCGCTCGGTACAGGAATCGGAGAAGATTTCGATATTTCTAAAGCCCGCTACCATAAAATCGTCATTATGACGGATGCTGATGTGGACGGAGCTCATATTCGAACGCTTCTTCTAACCTTCTTTTACCGTTATATGCGTCCTTTGATTGAACATGGCTACATTTATATCGCCCAGCCGCCTCTTTATAAAATTCAGCAAGGGAAAGCCGTTTATTATACGTATAGTGATAAGCAGCTTGATACCATGCTTGCAGAGCTGCCAAACTCTCCAAAACCAGGCGTCCAGCGTTACAAAGGTTTAGGAGAGATGAACCCGGAACAACTTTGGGAAACCACAATGGATCCCGAGACAAGGACACTGCTTCAAGTGAGTCTGGAAGACGCGATTGGAGCAGACGAAACCTTTGATATTCTGATGGGGGACAAGGTAGAACCACGCCGTAACTTCATTGAGGAAAATGCTCAATATGTCCAGAACCTGGATGTATAAGAAATAAACAAAATGGTAGTCACAATAAAAATAGAAACAGTGTAAATGGATGGGGAAAGGCTCTGTTGAGCTTTTCTCCCCTTATAGGTTATTAGGAGGTAAAAAGAATGGTGGATCAACCCGAACGCCCACGCGTGCAGGAAATTAATATAAGCCAGGAAATGCGTACATCCTTCCTGGATTATGCCATGAGTGTTATTGTGGCACGTGCCTTGCCTGACGTCCGTGATGGTTTGAAACCTGTACACCGCCGGATTTTGTATGCAATGCATGATTTAGGCATGCATTCCGATAAAGCTCACAAAAAATCTGCCCGTATTGTAGGGGAGGTTATCGGTAAATATCACCCGCACGGTGATTCGGCTGTGTACGATACGATGGTGCGTATGGCTCAGGACTTCAACTACCGTTATATGCTCGTGGACGGACACGGAAACTTCGGTTCTGTAGACGGCGACGCCGCTGCCGCTATGCGTTATACGGAAGCAAGAATGTCCAAAATTTCTATGGAGATTTTGCGAGACATCAATAAAGATACAATTGACTATGATGACAACTATGACGGTACGGAAAAGGAACCTCTTGTCTTACCTGCCAAATTCCCGAACTTACTGGTAAACGGTGGTTCAGGTATCGCAGTAGGGATGGCTACGAATATTCCTCCTCATCAGCTGGGTGAAGTGATCGATGCTGTACTTGCCGTCAGTAAAGATCCGGATATTACCATTCAGGATTTGATGGAAAACCACATCTATGGTCCAGACTTTCCAACCTCTGGGAAAATCCTTGGACTAAGCGGTATTCGAAAAGCTTATGAAACTGGAAAAGGATCCATTACCGTCCGGGCAAATGTAGAAATCGAAGAACAGGCGAATGGGAAAGCACGCTTAATTGTTACGGAGCTTCCGTATCAGGTGAACAAAGCTCGTCTTGTCGAGAAAATAGCAGATCTTGCCCGCGACAAAAAAATTGACGGCATTACGGACCTTCGGGACGAGTCCGACCGTAATGGTCTGCGCGTCGTGATCGAATTACGACGGGATGCTAATCCAAATGTGCTGTTGAACAACCTCTACAAGATGACGGCTCTTCAATCCACATTTGGTATTAATATGCTGGCTCTGGTTAAAGGTCATCCAAAAGTATTGAACTTGAAACAGTGCCTGGAATACTATTTGGAGCACCAGAAAGAAGTCATCAAGCGTCGAACTGCTTATGAACTTCGTAAAGCGGAAGCGAGAGCTCATATCCTGGAAGGGCTTCGAGTAGCTCTCGACCATTTAGACGAAGTGATTACGCTCATTCGTGAGTCACAAACGACTGAGATTGCCAAAAGTGGTTTAATGGAGCGTTATGAGCTGTCCGATCGCCAGGCTCAAGCTATTCTGGATATGCGTCTTCAACGTCTGACTGGTTTAGAACGTGAAAAGATTGAAAACGAATACCAGGATCTCATGAAGCTTATTGCTGAATTGAAAGCAATCCTTGCTGATGAAGAGAAAGTTCTGGAAATTATCCGAGAAGAACTTGAAGACGTAAAAGAACGCTTTAACGATGAACGTCGTACTGAAATTTTGTTGGGCGGCAGTGACTTTATTGAAGACGAAGACTTAATACCGGAGGAAACGGTCATTGTAACCTTGACGCATCAAGGTTATGTCAAACGTCTCCCTGCTAACACGTACCGTTCACAGCGAAGAGGCGGACGTGGTGTACAAGGAATGGGCACACACGAAGAGGACTTTGTGGAACATCTACTGTCCACTTCCACACACAATACACTGCTGTTCTTCTCCAATAAAGGAAAAGTATATAAGGCTAAAGGCTATGAAGTTCCTGAATTCAGCCGAACAGCTAAAGGGATTCCAATTATCAATATGCTGAATATTGAGCGGGATGAGTGGATTAACGCCGTCATTACCGTAGAAGACTTTGTCGACGATTGGTACCTTCTATTTACAACTAGGAACGGGATCACCAAACGGACGACCCTCTCCCAATTTGCGAACATCCGCCGCGGCGGTCTGATTGCACTCGGACTGAGGGAAGACGACGAATTGATTTCCGTGAAACTGACAGATGGCCAAAAGGATATTATGATTGGTACCAAAAATGGCTATCTCATCCGGTTTAACGAAGATCAGATCCGTGCAATGGGCCGTACAGCTGCAGGTGTGAAGGGGATCTCGCTTAGAGACGACGACCGCGTTGTATCTATGGAAATCCTGGAGGACGACCTGCAGGTTCTTACCGTCACAAGTAAAGGGTATGGGAAGCGGACACCGGCAACGGATTACCGCATTACCAATCGGGGTGGTAAAGGAATTATTACGTGTAACCTTACCGAGAAAAATGGTTATGTTGTTGCCACCCAGGCCGTGAATGGTGAAGAAGATATCATGATTATCACGGAAAGTGGAGTGCTGATCCGGATGCCGCTTGAAAGCATTTCTGAAACTGGACGGAACACTCAAGGTGTACGCTTGATCCGTCTTGGAGACGGGGAAGAAGTAGCCACGGTAGCTCGTGTGGAATCAGAAAAAGAAGAAGAAGAAATCATTGAAGAAGCAATTGAAAAGAACGAAGATAAAGAAACATCATCAGAGGAAACTCCAGAAGTGGGGGATACTTCTGAAGAATAATCCCCTTGTTTGCTGGGAAATGCCAAGCCGCCTGTCGAATTTTACGGCAGGCGGCTTTTTTAAGGCTTTGTTAACCGTTATTGTGGATGTACATAAAAGGCTTATTACGTTATAGTACCGTGTACTATAAGACTAGATTTCGAGATGTTTTGGGTCCGTTGCGAAAGAAGAATTAGGGTTGGTGGGGAAATAACTCGCTTTCCTATGGGGGAACGGTGAGCTTCCTCGCTCGTTTCACTCCCTGCGGGATCTCACCTAATCCCTTCTCCCATGGGAGTCTCCCAATTCCCCACCAACCCAACTATAATTTTGCGAACGGATCCTTCCAGAAGAGATAGTTCTCCTCCTTAATCTGTATGAAATGCTTTTATGAAAGGCTATTGTGCATCGTTACATCCTGAAAATAGGTGCACAATCACCTGGTCTAATCCCTCATTACGCAGGTGATGCTTTAAGTGGTTTCGAGCTTCTGATTTTGCAAGGTCCGTAGGGGAACGGCGAGACTCCTGCGGGATGAACATGACAGGTGAGATCCCGGAAGGCGTCAGCCTGAGGAAGCTCAGCGCATGCCCGCGGAAAGCGAGTCGTTCCTCGAAGGACCTTTCCTCCCATCAAACATCTCGAAAAGGATTCTTACAAAACCGGGAACTAAGTGTAAGGGTCAACACGGGGTTTGACAGAGCTTTTTTAGAAATTTTAGTTCACTTTATAGCTATACTCCTTTAAAGAGAGGTGGAAAATGATATGCGGGTGCACCCTTCCCAATTGGTCACGGGCTGTTTAATAACAAAAGATGTAGTGGGGCGTACTAAAAATCCAATTATCCCTAAAAACACGTTGGTTTATCCTATACATATTCAAGTGTTAAAGAAGTTTCTAATTGAATCCGTAGAAGTTGCGAACAAACTTTCAGACGGTTCTCCTTTTGTTCCTGAAGAACCAGTAGATGATGAAGCGATCGAAACACAGCCTTCAGGGTTCAATGAGTCAAGTGAGAACGTTACCTTTCACGACCAGTACTTACATGCCGTTGAATCCTATAAGAAATGGTTTTCCGAGTGGCGGGCAGGAGAATCCCTCGATATTAAAGCGATCCGTAAAGAAATGGTCCCTTTGTTAGAAAGTGCTGTTCAGGAGAAGCATGTGATTTTCAGACTTCATCATTATTCCTCAAGCTGGGATTACCTATATCACCATAGTGTAGCGATGAGTGTTCTGGCCTCTTATTTAGCTTGCAAAATGGACTATGAGTACGGGGAGTGGATTCAAGTAGGACTTGCAGGGTTACTCAGTGATGCCGGAATGGCGAAGGTCGATCAACATGTAATCGATAAAGAGGCTCCGCTCACAGAACGGGAATTTGAACAAATTAAACACCATCCTGCACACTCTTACCGTCTGGTAGAAAACATTCAGGCACTGAGCCGCCCCGCCAAGCTTGCTATTTTACAGCATCACGAGCGATTGGACGGAACCGGTTATCCTCTTGGACTGAACCATACCAAACTTCATCCCTATAGTCAGCTTGTTGCGGTTAGTGATATGTACCATGCCATGACTTCAGAACGTGTGTATCGCCAAAAGCATTCTCCATTTAAAGTCCTTGAGAATGTTCTTAAGGAACAGTTCGGACGCTATGATCACACCATTATTCAAGTGTTAGTCAAAGAAATGACCAATTATTCAACAGGGACAAAGGTAAGGTTGTCCAACAATGAACGGGCGGAGATTGTCTTTGTAGACCATACCCATCCTACAAGACCTATGATTCGCTTAGAAGAAGATGGAGAAATTTATCACTTAAAAGAACATATGCACCTACATATAGAAGAGATTTTGGAGTAATTAAAGACCAGCTGATATCAAAGAACAGATGTCAGCTGGTCTTTTAACCATGCAGAGATTAACACAGGGATCTGTTCGCTGGCACTCTTTAAAAATTCGATGATAAATACATAGTCTTCCCGGTCCCTCATTTGCTGCATTTCTCCCCACCATTCACCCTCGTAACGAACTAGCATACTTAAGTTATACAGAACGGCAAAATAAGCGAGTAGCGGAGGCCATGGTTCATCTACATGCGTACTTTCCAAATCTTTAAATGCATAAATGGGAGCCATAGCTTCTAAGGGACGTAATAATTCATCCATAGAGATTTTTTCTTTTGACGATGTAAATTGAAAAAGATGGTTCGCCGCATGAGGAAATAATCCATGGGGCTGGACTCGAATATCATCCTCTAAAAAGCGGTAATGCTGTTTCTTTCTTTTTCTGGTCGACAAACCGTGAGCTAAAACCTTCGCCGTAGCAGGGTAACCTGGATCTACCGTTAGAAGGCAGCTTTTTAAGTAGTGATTGAGTCCATAATAAAAAAGGAGCGGCTGGACACTCAGTGGAGTCGATTTTGCAGATTCCCAGTAGTCACTTCCCAGATTTAAACCATATATAAATCGTTCCGCGTTCTGATAAGCATGGTGAGAAGCTTTCGGGTTGTTTGTTTTTTCGTAACAGGCCAGTAAAAATGGTCTGGTGTGAGCGGTAACTTGTAAGTAATTAAGAATGGTTTCTTCCTTAAGCATGGGAGCGCCTCTCCTTTCATCAAGTTTATCCTCATTTTTGCAAGCAAAGCAGAAAGCGCTTTAACTACATCGTGCTCCGTGAAAGCGTCTGGAAAGCAGTCCAGACAGGGGATTTATGGGATTTTTTTATGGTTGAAAAACAACAGTCATTGTCGTATTGTAAATAACAATAAGAAAGTAATTTGCGTAGTTATCGGTTATTATTCCCCACCTTTACCCAAATTATTTGAATAAAAGGAGAGATCAAGCATGCGTGCAGATAAATTTGAAAAAGAAAGCTTAACGTTCGATGATGTCCTTCTACTCCCTGCCAAATCAGATGTATTGCCTCGTGACGTTTCATTAGCTACAGAGCTTTCGCCTACCTTAAAACTGAATATGCCCGTTCTTAGTGCTGGAATGGACACTGTCACAGAAGCAGGTCTAGCAATTGGAATGGCGAGACAGGGCGGTCTCGGTGTCATTCACAAAAATATGTCCATCGAAGAGCAGGCTGAGCAGGTCGATCGTGTAAAACGTTCCGAAAGCGGAGTGATCACGAATCCTTTCTTTTTGACTCCTGAACATCAGGTCTTCGATGCGGAGCACCTCATGGGTAAATTCAGAATCTCAGGTGTGCCGATTGTGAATAATCAAGAAGAACAGAAGCTGGTGGGGATCCTTACCAACCGCGATCTGCGTTTCATCGATAACTATTCCATGGCCATCAGTGAAGTGATGACAAGCGAAAATCTGGTAACGGCACCTGTGGGAACTACGTTAGAGGAAGCTGGGAAGATTCTTCAGGAATACAAAATTGAAAAACTTCCATTAGTGGACAACGAAGGCATCCTAAAAGGTCTAATCACTATTAAAGATATTGAAAAAGTTATCGAATTTCCGCTTTCGGCGAAGGATGAACAAGGCCGTCTTCTCTGCGCTGCTGCCGTCGGGGTAACAGCAGATGCTATGACAAGGGTTGATAAACTTGTTTCTGCGGGAGTGGATGCTTTAGTTATCGATACGGCCCACGGCCATTCCCAGGGCGTAATCGACCAAGTGAAGCGTATTCGAAGCAAGTATCCTTCTATGAATATTATCGCCGGAAACGTAGGCACCCCAGAAGCAACACGCGAACTAATTGAAGCAGGTGCCGATGTGATCAAAGTAGGCATAGGTCCTGGATCCATTTGTACAACCCGTGTCGTTGCTGGAGTAGGCATTCCACAGATTACTGCGGTTCACGACTGTGCGATGGAAGCGGAAAAATATAACAAACCTGTTATTGCCGATGGCGGTATTAAATATTCAGGTGAAATTGTAAAATCTCTTGCGGCAGGGGCCCATGCAGTAATGCTTGGAAGTCTTCTGGCGGGCGTCTCAGAAAGTCCAGGAGAAACAGAAATCTTCCAGGGCCGCCGTTTTAAAGTTTACCGTGGAATGGGATCTGTAGGGGCTATGGAATCCGGTTCTAAAGATCGTTACTTCCAAAGTGGTCAGGAATCCAAAAAACTGGTACCAGAGGGGATCGAAGGACGTATGCCGTATAAAGGACCTCTTGCAGATACCCTTCACCAGCTGATGGGCGGTTTGCGATCCGGAATGGGGTATTGCGGAACCCCAACGATCCAGGCGCTGCGTACGGATGCTAAATTCACGAGAATTACCGGAGCGGGCTTGCGCGAAAGTCACCCTCACGATGTTCAAATTACAAAAGAAGCACCGAACTACTCCGTTTGATCTGAGTAATTTTTATAGACAGGGACTATTTCCCTGTCTATTCTTTTGTTAAGCCATATGATAAAATAACGAGGGTATAATACATAATTTGTGGGTGGAGGTCGAGAAAGTTGAAACAAGTTTTTAAAACATCCCTGGCCGTCATGATGGCCTTTATTTTGAGCATGTCCGCAGTCTGGATGAATCCAGGGAATACATACGCGGCTACAGTTAATGTAGAAGCGAAATCTGCTATTCTAGTAGATGCTGATTCTGGAAAGATTTTATATGAGAAAGAGGCAGACCTTACTCTCCCTCCCGCTAGTATGACGAAAATGATGACAGAGTACCTCGTTATGGAAGCGATCCAGAAGGGGAGCATCAGCTGGGACACCACTACACAAATCAGCCAATACGCTTACGATATATCGGCTAATGCTGAATTCTCCGGCGTCGGCTTGAAAATGAATAAAGATTATAAAGTAGAAGAACTGTATAAAGCGATGGCCATTAATTCGGATAATGCCACGACCATTACGCTTGCTGAATTGATTGCAGGGACAGAAGCGGAATTTGTGAAAATGATGAATGAAAAGGCTAAGGAAATGGGACTGCCTGATTATGAATTCGTCAATTCCACTGGACTGAATAATTCTCACCTGGGAGATAACTATCCTGAAGGGACAGCCCCTGATGCGACTAATATGCTCTCAGCACGATCCTCTGCACTTCTCGCCTACCATTTAATTAATGATTATCCTGAAGCTTTAGATTACTCGAGTCAGCCAACGGCCGAATTTGATGGCCAGACGATTACAAACTGGAACTGGATGGTACCAGACATGCCCGGTGCCCTCTCACAGTTTGGTTACGACGGGGTTGATGGTTTAAAGACTGGTTACACCGAACTTGCTGGTAATACGTTTACAGGGACAGCTGAACAAGATGGTCAGCGTTTTATTGCAGTTGTTATGAAGACTGATTCTAGAGCTTCCCGTTTCCAACAGACAGCGAAATTATTTGATTATGGTTTTCAGCAATTCCAGGAACAGACGCTGTATGAAGCGGGCTATCAACTGGAAGGTGAATCTGAGATTGAAGTAGCTAAAGGAAAAGATGATCAGGTAGCGGTAGAGACCAATACGGATCTTCAAACGCTGGTTAAAAATGGGGAAAAGGACCAATACTCCATAGAATATAACCTTTCGGAAGATCAATTGGATGAGGATGGAAAGCTTGTGGCCCCTATTGAAAAAGGAGCCAAAGTAGGAACGGCTTCCCTTGTTTACAATGGAGAAGAATCCTATGATAATCTATTATCTGAAAACCAGAATTCCGTAGATTTGGTAACGACCGGAGCGGTTGAAAAATCCAGTTGGTTTATGCTGATGATAGGCGGAATCGGTGAGTTCTTTAGCGATATTTTCACCGGAGCTGTCGATATGGTGAAAAGTTGGTTCTAACAGTTAATGCCAATTTATTTGGTAGGATTTTAGGCTTTTTTGAGTTACAATAGAAAATAAGCAATTTAGGATTCACATCATGCAAATGATTGATCATATACAGTCCATTCAGGGAGGAATATAGTATGTCACAAACAGGTACAGATCGCGTAAAACGCGGAATGGCAGAAATGCAAAAAGGCGGCGTCATCATGGACGTTGTAAATGCTGAACAGGCAAAAATAGCTGAAGAAGCGGGAGCGGTAGCCGTAATGGCTCTTGAACGCGTACCAGCGGACATTCGTGCAGCTGGAGGCGTAGCTCGAATGGCGGATCCAAGTATCGTGGAAGACGTTATGAATGCTGTTTCTATTCCGGTCATGGCAAAAGCTCGTATCGGGCACATTACAGAAGCACGTGTACTAGAAGCTTTAGGTGTCGATTATATCGATGAAAGTGAAGTACTCACGCCGGCCGATGAAGTTTATCACATCAAAAAGGACGATTATACCGTTCCATTCGTATGCGGATGCCGTAACTTGGGAGAAGCTACCCGCCGTATCCGTGAAGGAGCTTCTATGCTTCGTACGAAAGGCGAACCTGGTACAGGAAACATCGTGGAAGCCGTCAGTCATATGAGACAAGTTCAATCCCAAATCCGTCATCTTCGCGGTTTATCTGAAGATGAAGTAATGGTTTATGCGAAAGACAATGGCGCTCCATTTGATCTTCTTATGGAAATTCGTGAAGCCGGACGCCTTCCTGTCGTAAACTTTGCAGCCGGTGGAATTGCTACCCCTGCTGATGCGGCATTGATGATGCAGCTTGGTGCAGACGGAGTATTCGTAGGTTCAGGTATTTTCAAATCCAATGACCCGGAACGCTTTGCTCGTGCGATTGTAGAAGCTACTACGCATTATGATGATTACAAATTGATTGGCGAACTTTCCAGAGGTTTGGGCACAGCTATGAAGGGCATGGAAATGTCTACTCTTGCTGCTGACCAGCGTATGCAGGATCGCAGTCAATAAATAACTAATACGCGGATCAGGGTTCTTGAGACAGTTCTCATCCGCGATTGATTCATCGTTTATAGAATGATTCAGGATAGATTTAAAGGAGACATGCATCATGACCACAATCGGTGTATTAGGACTTCAAGGAGCTTTTCGTGAGCATGTACGTTCCATCGAAGCTTCAGGTGCAGAAAGTGTCGTAGTGAAAAAGGTAGAACAGCTTGAGCATATTGATGGCCTCATCATTCCGGGCGGCGAAAGTACAGCCATCAGACGACTTATCGATAAGTACGGATTCCTTGAGCCCCTTCGTGAGTTCGGAAAACAAGGGAAGCCGATTTTTGGTACTTGTGCGGGGTTAATTCTGCTTGCATCAGAAATTGATGGATCTTATGACGTCCATTTAGGACTGATGGATATTAAGGTGCGCCGTAATGCTTTCGGTAGGCAGCGCGAAAGCTTTGAGGTGGATCTCGATATCGAAGGTGTGGCTGAAGGATACAATGCCGTATTTATTCGTGCCCCTTATATCGAAGGTGTGGGTGAATCCGGTAAAGTATTAGCCACGTATAACGGACATATCGTAGCGGCCCAGCAGGATGGTTACCTGGCTTGCTCTTTCCATCCTGAATTGACCGAAGATCATCGAATGACTGCTCATTTTGTTAAAATGGTGGAAGAGTCTAAAAAATCACTTGCATTATAATTGAATATCCGCTAGTGTTATTAGACACAATAGCTAATAGATAACGCGATGATAGGAATTAGTAGCATAGTCCTTTTTCTTAAAGAGAGTCAGTGGCTGGTGAGAACTGATGAAAAAGATGTGTGAATCCATCCTTGAGTGTTCGACTGAATAATAGTAAGTCGAACCGGTGCTCACCGTTATGAGTTAAGCCGGGAGATTGATCTTCAATCTTCAACTTGGGTGGTATCGCGGGAAGCATAAAAAGCTCTCGTCCCTTATTTACAAGGGACGGGAGCTTTTTATATTTATTAAATGAATGAGGAGGATCCACATGCTGGACATGAAGTACTTACGCCAGAATTTTGAAGAAGTGAAGCAGAAGTTGAATAAACGAGGTGAGGACTTATCCGAATTGGATGCCTTTGGAGACTTGGATGAAAGACGCCGGGAGCTGATTCAAGAGACGGAGGAGTTAAAAGCTCGCCGTAATGAAGTCTCTAAAGAAATATCTCAATTGAAAAAGGAAAAGCAGGACGCGGATGATAAGATTAAAGAAATGCGTGAAGTAGGAGATCGGGTCAAGAATCTGGATGCTGAACTCAAAGACGTGGAAGAGCGATTAGAAACCTTACTTCTATCTATTCCTAACATCCCCCATGAAAGTGTTCCTGTTGGAGAAGATGAAGAAGATAATGTGGAAGCGAAAAAGTGGGGAGACCTTCCAGCCTTTACTTTTGAAGCCAAAGCCCATTGGGATGTAGCAACGGAGCTCGATATTCTGGACTTCGAACGTGCATCTAAAGTTACGGGGAGCCGGTTTGTTTTCTACAAAGGACTTGGTGCCCGTCTGGAGCGAGCGCTATTGAATTTCATGATGGATTTACATGCGGATGAACATGGCTATCAGGAAATGCTCCCTCCTCAACTTGTGAATCGCACCTCTATGACAGGGACTGGACAGCTTCCGAAATTTGAAGAGGATGCATTTAAAATTGAAGACTGGGACTATTTCTTAGTGCCAACAGCGGAAGTTCCGGTAACGAACTACCATCGTGAAGAGATCCTATCCAGTGAGAATCTTCCACAGAAGTTTGTAGCTTTCAGCACCAACTTCCGTTCAGAAGCGGGTTCTGCAGGCCGGGATACAAGAGGTCTGATCCGCCAGCATCAATTCAATAAAGTTGAACTGGTTCAGCTAGCTAAACCTGAGGATTCTTATCAGGTTCTGGAAGAACTAACCGGCCATGCTGAGAAGGTTCTGCAGATGCTTAAACTGCCATACCGTGTGATGAGCATGTGTACAGGCGATCTTGGGTTCACAGCTGCTAAGAAATACGATATTGAAGTATGGATCCCAAGCTACGAGACGTATCGTGAAATCAGTTCTTGTTCTAATTTTGAAGATTTCCAGGCTCGCCGCGCTGGTATTCGTTTCCGTCGTGAAGAGAAAGGAAAGCCGGAATTTGTTCACACTTTAAATGGTTCTGGGCTTGCCCTGGGACGTACAGTAGCTGCGATTCTTGAGAATTATCAGCAGGAGGATGGCTCTGTAGAGATCCCTGAAGTACTTCGTCCATATATGGGTGGTAAAGAGTTCATTCGATAATATAAAGCCTATATCCTATAAAAAAGCCGCACCGAGCAAACTTGCCGGAGCGGCTTTTTTAACGCGCTTTTAAGCGCTATCGTTTGTTTATATAAAAGTCTTATTACACTATAGAGCCGGATTGTGGAAGACTCAGCTTCGAGATAAATTGGGCCCGTTACGCTGTGAGGAGGGGGCTGGTGGGGAAATAACTCGCTTTCCTATGGGGTAACGGTGAGCTTCCTCGCTCGTTTCACTCCCTGTGGGATCTCACCTAGTCCCTTCTCCCATGGGAGTCTCGTCATTTCCCCACCAACCCAGCCGAGTGAGAATAACGGACGCTTTTATAAGAGAGAATGCTCTCCTTTTTAATCGGTCCTAAATGCTTTTATGACAGGCTATTTCACATCGTTACAGCATAAAAATAGGTCATGATTACATGCTTTTTTCTCATCAACCCATCGACGTCTTAAATGGTTTCGAGTTTCTGATTCGGCCAGGTCCGGAGGGGGACGATGTAGACTCCTGCGGGAGGAACATGATCGGTGAGATCCCGCAGGGCTGTTAAGCCCGAGGAAGCTCAGCACATGCCTGCGGAAAGCGAAATCGTCCCCCTCCGGACCTTCCGCTCCTCCAATGTCTCGAAACTGAGTCTTCAACACACGGGAGCTTTACTGGAAGGTTAAGTTGGACGTTTAACAGGCTTTTAGAATTAAGGAAATTGACTATACACGTGAAGGTTCTTATAATGAGAAAAGATGAAACGACAAAATTCCTCTCTTTTCTACAGAAATAAAAAAAGTTTTTAATATATATTGACGGGCTTACTCAGCCGTGATATTATATTCATTGTCGGTCACACGGAGGAGTACCCAAGTTTGGCTGAAGGGAGCGGTCTTGAAAACCGCCAGGGGGTTTACGCCCCGCGGGGGTTCGAATCCCTCCTCCTCCGCCATTTTATTATCAACAATAGCGCATAATATTGGAGATTTATAGAACAAAAGCAGCCTTTTCGAAGGCTGCTTTTTTAGTTTGTGAAATTTTAATACGTAACCGTAATTAACAAACTTCTAAAGGCCTTATCTTCCTGCGAACAGAAAAAACGGCCTCAGATCTTATTGCACCGGCAGATTAATTCTTCTCCTGATCTACAAATTTTCCTTCCTCAGGTATCGCTATCTTATCAAATTCTTGATTTAATATAGCCAGCTCTTCATTGAGTTGTGCTCCTGCCATTGGTAAACCGTGTCCCGTTACAGCAACTTTAGGATGCAAGGATTCAAGTTTAGCTATAGAATCCCAGGCAGCTTTCCAATCCGTAGTTAAGTAACGCGGGGGACCACTTAGTTCCTGTTGTTGCGTGAGTACTTTAAACAAATATTCCTGTTTTACCGTAACAAAGGCGTCTCCGACAATCAGGGAACGATCCTTTTCACGAAAGAGCGATACATGACCTTCCGTATGACCTGGCGTATGCAACCATTTCCACTCGGACATATAGGGAATGGTGCCATCTGTAGGGAGTGGATGAACGTGTTCTCCTAAATCAATCCCTTCGTTAGGGAATATACGAGACATTTTTGCGACCATCCCTCCGTCTACACTTGTGTCTGGTTCTGGATAGTCTTTTTTACCAGTGAGATAAGGCATTTCTAATTCATGCGCATATACAGGAACTTCCCAATAATCCACCAGCTTTTCTACAGCTCCCACATGATCAAAGTGTCCATGCGTTAGAATAATGGCTTTAGGTGCAGCCCGTTCTCCATATAAATCTTCAGCCGCAGAAATAATATCATCGGCGGATTTTGGCATACCGGCATCAACCAGTACCCAATCTTTAGGATGATTAAGATCTCCAACAAAACATACATTTACCACTTGGATGGGCAGGCAGTGGATATCTGCAGCTACAGGCTGCTCTGTTCCACTAGCCACGGATGTAACGGGAATGAATCGATCTTTCATGGAATGTATTCTCCTTTCTATATGGATGTGTTTTCCCATATATTACCTGATCCACACGTCCATAAGGCATGAAAAAAAGCCTGAAGAGATTTGAATCTCTTCAGGCTTTTGTTTAGGTGAGTAAGTGGCTGGAACGCCATTTGCGGGATTGCTGGATAAAGTGTCCTATCTTTTCCATAACCGGTTCAATACTGTTTTCATCATTCAACACATCATAGTCCGCAATATTCAGTCGAAGAACTGGGCAGGAATTGAAATTCTCAATCCAATTCTCATAACGTTTGAACATTTCCTCCCAATATTCGACAGGTGTTTCCTGTTCCATTGGACGTCCTCGCTCTTTAATTCGATCGACAACGTCATCAAATGATCCTTCAAGATAAATTAATAAGTCCGGATGAGGGAAATAGGGAGTCATGACCATGGCATCGAATAAATTCTTGTACGTTTGGTAATCTATTTCAGACATCGTTCCTTTTTCATAATGCATACGGGCAAAAATTCCTGTATCTTCATAAATCGAACGATCTTGAATGAATCCACCGCCATATTCAAAGATTTTTTTCTGCTCTTTAAAGCGTTCAGCTAAAAAGTAAATCTGTAAATGGAAGCTCCAACGTTCAAAATCATGATAAAACTTATCAAGATAAGGATTGGTTTCTACTTTTTCAAAAGAAGTACGAAAATTAAGGGCATCAGCTAATGCATTGGTCATGGTAGATTTTCCTACCCCGACTGTGCCTGCAATTGTAATGACGCTGTCATGTGGTATTCCATAGCGTTCACGTGCGTTCATTTAATAACTTCTCCTTTATTTAAGTGCTGCTCTACAAGTTCAACAATATAATTTAAATCATCCTGATGTTTTACGAAATCAATATCATCGCCATTCAATCGAATGACAGGGATATCAGGATGAGCCGCTTCAAAGTGATTCATGAAGTCCTCATAGTCCCTGGATAACTGCTCTAAATAAGAGGGTTGAATATTAGCTTCAACATCTCTGTTCCGCATACGAATACGATCTAACAGGGTATCAAGACCAGCATGCAGATAAACAATGATATTCGGACGCGGCATATCGTGCGTTAATATGTCAAAAATCTGAGAGTACTTTTGGAATTGATCTTCTCTTAAAGTACGTCGTGCAAAAATCATATTTTTAGAAATATGATAATCGGCTATAACGGGCTTCTCTAACTGCAAATACTTCCGTTCGATATCCTCCAGCTGCTTGAACCGATTGCATAAGAAGAACATCTCGGTTTGGAAGCTCCATTCTTCAATATTGTCGTAAAATTTGCCTAAAAACGGATTCTCCTCAACGATTTCCTTGAGCAAATGAAAATCAAACTGGGAGGCGAGCTTTTTAGACAGAGACGTTTTCCCAACACCAATGGGCCCTTCAACCGCAATGAAAGGTATATGTCCCATCTCTTCTCCTCCTTCAAACTCAATTAAGAAAAGCACGCACACCCTATCGAATCTTTTCAAACTATAGAGAAAAGCGACCTGGGGGAACGGCTTATAATGATAACTATCCTGAGCGTTCAGACAGACAAACTATATTTTATCATATCCGTAGAGTTGAAGTAACAGGAAGGAAGGAATTTGAGAAGAATTCACTTTTCATTCAAGCCAATGTTTTGTATAATATTACATGTACGCTTTTTGCCCCCGTAGCTCAGGGGATAGAGCATCGGTTTCCTAAACCGTGTGCCGCAGGTTCGAATCCTGCCGGGGGCATTATTATCGTAACTGAAAAGACCCGTCATCCTTCCATGGATGCCGGGTCTTTTCTTGTACAAAAAAACCGCAGATTTACCTGCAGAAATGGTGGAGGAGGAGTAAGCCATTTGCTCTTATTGTTAACAAATTACAATCCTAGATTCAATATAAACAAACTTTGGAAAAGTTATACAAAAATAAAGACGTTAGAACAGAGTTCCAACGCCCGAGAGAGACAATACTTTAATCTACAGGTATTTAAAGAAGTATATGTCTTGTGAATTTATCATAACATATTATTTAAAAATAATAAAAAATGATTCCTTACCAAAATTCGTCTGGAGATCCTAGATTACCCTGATCAATGGGAAGGATCCGGTCTCCTAGTTTTCTAGCTTCCTCTTCCTCATGAGTTACGAGGATGATAGGGATTTGCCACCTGCTATGAAGGCGGAGTAGTTCCTGGTGGCACTGATCCTTCGTTTGTCGATCCAGAGAAGAAAATGGCTCATCCAGTAGCAAAGCCCTGGGCTTAGTAGCAAGAGCGCGGACTAAGGCAACTCGCTGCTTTTCTCCACCTGATATTTGATGAGGGTAGCTTGTCATCAAATGTTGAATACCAACTACTTCAGTTAATTGCTGGACTAATTCATCATCATTGGAACCATATTGGATGTTCTTTTGGACAGTCATATGAGGAAACAGAGCATAATTCTGAAACAAGTAGCCAATACGCCGTTTTTGAACCGGAACTTTAGATCTTCCGTCGAACAGCTTCTCTCCGTTCAGCTCAATATGGCCTTCATCCGGGTGACTCAGACCAGCGATACAGTTAAGAGTGGTCGTTTTTCCAGAGCCTGAGGGGCCAAATAAAATGATAATCTCGTTTTGAAAAGAAGCCTTAATATCAAGCAGGTATTGATTTAGTCGTTTTTGAAAATTAAGCTTTAGCATCTATAAGAACTCCCACTATGATTTACTTTTGAATGAAAGGATGTTGCGCTTAGTCCACCAATTCAGCCATAAGGTAGAACTAAAGCCCAGGGCTACAATAATAAGAACCCACATTTTTGCCTGCTCCATCCGTCCAGCTTCAACCGCGAAATAGATGGCTAACGGAATGGTATCCGTCTGGCCTGGAATATATCCTGCAATCATTAAGGTAGCCCCGAATTCTCCAAGTGCCCGGGCAAAGGAAAGAACCGTTCCGGCCAGCAGTCCCGGCCATGCCAAAGGAAAGGATATCGTAAAGAAAACCTTCAGCCTGGAAGCCCCCATCGTTAAAGCCGCATTCTCTACGTTTGAATCATAATTTTGAAACGCAGCCGAAGCGCTCTGATACATAAGAGGAAATGAAACCACCACTGCAGCAATAACAGCCCCTATCCAGGAGAAAACAACTTGAACACCAAACCAGTCCATTAGCCATTTACCCAGTATTCCATTTTTCCCAAATAGATAAAGCAGGCCGAAACCTACTACGGTGGGTGGTAGAACAAGTGGTAGTAAAAATACAGATTCTAGAATACTTTTCCCGGGAAATAAATTCCTGGAAATGACTCGTGCAAGTATAACCCCGACTATAAAAACAAGCAGGGTGGCGATGGCTGCAATTTTTAAAGATAAGAATAGAGGAGAATAGCTCATAGTCAACATTCACTTCCTGCTTACGATTGAAATCCGTGTTTTTTCATAATCTCTTTTGCTTCTTTCATACTGAGAAAGTTTAAAAAATCAGTGGCTTCTTGCTTGTGCGTACTGTCTGATAAAATAGCCCCTGGGTACACGATCGGTTTATGTAATTCAGGATCGATTTCTGTCAGCACTCTAACCTGGTCTGATATTTTAGCATCACTTCTGTAGACAATTCCATAAGATACATTCCCGGATGCTACATAGGTTAAGACTTGGCGTACATCACTGGCAAAAACCAGTTGCTCTTCGATTACCTCCCAAAGATGAATCTTTTGGAGGGCCTGTTTCGTATAAGAACCAGCAGGAACACTTTCGGGTTCTCCCACTGCTATTTGTGCTTCAGGTGGAAGATTCGCTAAAGTTTGCAAGGATGTTAATTCGTTATTGCTTTTCGATCCGATTATAACGAGAAGGTTAGAAGTGAAGTTCCGGCGAGTTGCAGCTTCAATCTGCTTATCAGCTTCAAGCTGGTCCATCCACTTTTGATTAGCAGACAAGTACAAGTCCACAGGCGCTCCTTGTTCGATTTGACGGGCCAGTTTGCCGGAACTGGCAAAATTTAATTGAATGCTAACGTTATGAGTACTTTCATATGTATCGATTAGTTCTTTCATGACGTCTGTTAAACTGGAAGCTGCTGAAATAGTCAAGCTCTTTTTCTCTTCTGAAGAAGCAGAACAGCCGGCGAATGGTACAATTATAATGAGGAAGGCAAGTAAACGTAACAGCTTTATTTGCATCTTTTCTGCCTCCTTATCGTGGTTTCCGCTATAGAACATTATATCGCTCGAGAAAAGTGAAGTACAAAGAAAAGATATTACGAAAAGAAAGGATTTCACCAATGAAAACACAAATTATTCTTGGACTCATCGTGGCTTTGTTACTAACTCAAATGCCTATAGTTGGAAAGTACTTTGCGATTCTGAACACAATGATTCACGAAAGTGGTCATTCGTTAACGGCCCTCATTACGGGAGGCGAGGTGCGCAGAATTTCTTTGCTTCCTAACACTTCTGGCACCACATTGACGGGGCATTCGTCATGGATCAGTCATTTCCTAACCAGTATTTCAGGTTATGTCTTTGCTTCTTTTTTTGCATTCCTCTTTTTTTATTTAATTTCCAAGGGTCAGTATAAGTGGATGATTTATATTCTTCTTGCTTTCTTAGCGGTTAATCTAGTCTTTTGGGTGCGAAATGGTTACGGACTCTTCTGGGTCATTACTTTCGGGGCAGGATTTATCTGGCTGTTGCGAAGTGGTAACCAGACCTTTATTGAATATGTGCTCGTATTTTTAGCATCCCTTGTTTTTGTAGAAGCGGTGACAAGCGCTTTTGAGATTATGTGGATTAGTTTCGTGTCCCCTATGCAGGCTGGTGACGCTGCCAACTTAGCACGTGCTACAAAATTTATACCTGCACCCTTATGG
This sequence comes from Halobacillus sp. B29, assembly GCF_052246755.1. Taxonomy (NCBI): domain Bacteria; kingdom Bacillati; phylum Bacillota; class Bacilli; order Caryophanales; family Bacillaceae; genus Halobacillus; species Halobacillus sp. B29. The sequence goes on along the minus strand of NZ_JBQQCM010000007.1, from coordinate 17,047 downwards.
GGAATGGCTTTCTTTGCCCAGTCTTTATACTTTGCCTGGCTCGGAATAAGACGATTTTTCCCTATATAATGAGTAAAGGCTATAAAAGAAACCTTCCATTTATTTAGAGTATTTTTCGATTTTTAAGGTGGACGGTTACTTAATTTGGGCTAACAGAGCCCAAAAATAAAAAACTCCGCTCCTGCCCTGTCATCCCTTCCGGAACTGAATATGGTAGTAAAGTAAGCAAGAGAGGAGGGAATGAAATGAGCGGAGGATACGGTGGCGGTTTCGCCCTACTAGTAGTATTGTTCATCCTTTTGGTTATCATTGGTGCATCTTATGTAGGTGGCCGTGGTTACGGGTATTAAAATAATAGGCGGGAATCTCTCCCGCTTTGTACATATAATGGAAAGTTTGTCGGGGAGTGCACGGGGGTATCGTAAAATAGAATAAGTTCATGGAGGAATCCCGCATATGAATCTAAAAGATCGTTTAATTACCAATGGTTTTGATCACATTGATATCCTTCTCGTGGAAGATGAAGGTGATCAAACCACTGTACCCGATATAACTTTGCATAAGGTGAATGATCTCGAGTACAAGCTTTATCTGCAACCGGAGACCATACAGTATCACTTAGACAACGAATACCCTTACTTTGAAGCGGTACAAAACAGCGGGGAAGAGGGGAAGAAAACAGTGAAAGGTTACATACTGGAGTGGAAATAAAGTCCTGTATTTCAGGGCTTTTTTTAATGGAAAATTAGCTTACCCTTTACGTTTTGACTGCTTTATACGTTCTTTACGGTCTGCATAGCCTCCAATAATGAGGAATATTCCAGACACGAATAAAACCATGGATACCAACGGATCTTGAATCGTGAACAGTAAAATAATAGATGCGATGATGTTGCCAATACCTACAAGTCCTAGAATGATAAACATTTGATTTTGTTTTTTCATTGTTTTCCTTCCTTTCTTATCGCTCAGGGTTCATACCCCTTTTACTAAACCTTCAAGGATAACATATCTGCTTGTTTATAATTTGTAAACAGGTGGAATGCATTGGATAAATACCGAATCAGGAGGTTATCATCTTGCAGACACATCAATTATATATTAATGGTCAATATATAGAATCTGAAGGCAATGAATGGATTAAAGTTCTTAATCCAGCAACCGAACAAGTTATTTCTCAAATACCTAAAGGCACTAAAAATGATGTAGAGAGTGCCGTAAGCGCTGCTGCTGGTGCTCAAAAAGAGTGGGAACTTACCCCAAATATCGAACGAGGAAAGATTGTACGAAAGCTTGGCGATCAAATCGAAGAAAATCGCGAGAAATTCATTGATCTTTTACAGGAAGAGCAAGGAAAAGATTATGAACTGGCCAGCGGAGAAATTGATTTAGCGATAGATTATTTCCGTTATATGTCCGAATGGGCGAGAAGAATTGAAGGGGACGTCGTTCCAAGTGACCGTCCGAATGAAAATATATTCATTTATAAAAAACCTATCGGGGTGGTAGCCGGGATTGTACCTTGGAATTTCCCTATGTTTATTTTGGCAAGGAAAGTAGCTACCGCTCTTGTGACAGGCTGTACAATTGTACTGAAGCCGAGTCAGCAGACCCCGAACACAGCTATGGAATTTACAAAAATCATTGATGGCATGGAAGAAATACCAAAAGGCGTATATAACTTGATTACAGGCACAGGATCAGAAATCGGTAATACGTTAGCGTCTCACAAAAATGTACACATGATCTCGATGACCGGAAGCGTTGGGGCCGGTACGAAGGTCATGGAAGCAGCCGCTCAAAATATTACCAAGGTCAATCTTGAGCTAGGTGGCAAAGCGCCTGCTATTGTAACGGCCAATGCAGATCTTGATATTGCTGTAGAAAGCATTCTGACTTCAAGACTTGCCAATAATGGTCAGGCATGTACGAACGCCGAACGAGTTTATGTGCACGAAAGTAAAGCAGAAGAGTTAATTGAACAGCTTAAAAGTAAATTTGAATCCTGCACACTCGCCAACCCTCGTGAGAATAAAGATGCTGATGTAGGTCCACTTGTGAGCCAGGATCGTCTGGAAGAAGTGGAAAGTATGGTAAAACAAGCCGTAGACGAAGGTGCAAAAGTGGAAACTGGCGGCGAACGCGGCGATCAGGATCAAGGCTATTTTTATAAACCAACGATATTAACCAATGTCACGCATGACATGACGATTATGCAGGAAGAAATATTTGGTCCGGTTATTCCAATCACTACCTTCAACACACTCGATGAGGCTATCGAAAAAGGAAATGATACGGAATATGGTCTATCCTCTTCCGTCTACACTGATGATTTAAATGAAGCTATGCGCGTAGTCAATGAACTGAAATTCGGCGAAACGTATGTGAACCGTGAGAACTTTGAAGAAGTGCAAGGGTATCACGCAGGTATGCGTAAGTCAGGCCTTGGCGGGGCTGATGGAAAACATGGAATGGAAGACTTCCTTGTCACGCAGGTCGCTTATATGCAATATAAAAATGATAAAAAATAAAAAACGAAAGGGTGCCGGAGTCGGCACCCTTTTTTTAATGATCTTTCTTTTTCAACCACTCTGCGGCATAATCCACCGCTTCAGGCATGGAAAACAATTTGGAGTGAGCCTGTCCAATTTTTCCGGTAACAACCATTCTTTCTTTCTCAAAGTGCTCTCCTATCTCTTCAAATGAATCATCATCAAACTCAATATCTTTATAAACAGTCCATTTTGCAGCCTCTTCTACTTGAAGAGGAGCTCCATTTTCTTTCAGTTTACGAGTACCTGACCGGTATTCTGATAAATGAAAACAGGTATTGGTGTCATAACCTGTACCTAATAAAAGCACCTTTGCATCTAATTGATAAGTTTTGCCGAGTGGAGAATGATCACTTAATGAATAATCTAAAGGATGTTCACTAGTAATCTCGCTGGCATTCTTACCCCAGGCTGAAATAGAAAAGGCGGGATGTTGACTTCGGTGGACATTCGGAAACTTCCGGAATAATTCAGGAATGACTCCTAAATAAGTAGAAGGGGTTTTCTCAGGATCATAAGCTGGCATGGTCTGGCGAATCGTCTCGTGCCAGTGTTCAGGAACGGGAGGATTCTGCCATTCAGCAGGATCAGACAAAGTAGGAGAATGCGTTTGAATAACCAGTGTACCTTCACTTGTAAGGGCGTCCATTAAGGCTTGAATAACGGCCTGCGGGCCGCCGCTGACCCAGCCCAGGGACTTCATAGAAACATGAACAAGCAGCGTATCGCCGGGTTTTACCCCTAATTTATATAAATCTTTAGTCAATGAGTCAATTGTATTTGGCGAACTGGTTCGTGCGATGACATCTTTTTCACTCATCTAGACTTCCCCCTTTTTACCGTTACCGATTATCAATCTTTTCCGGATAGAGATCATGATTCATCAAGCGGTGATCGGCCATCTGTTCGAATTTAGTAGAGGGCTTCCCATAGTTACAGTAAGGATCAATGGAAATTCCTCCTCTTGGCGTGAATTTCCCCCATACTTCTATATAACGTGGGTCCATAAGCTGAATCAAATCATTCATAATGGTGTTCATGCTGTCCTCATGAAAGTCGCCATGATTGCGGAAACTGAACAAATATAATTTTAATGACTTACTTTCCACCATTAGACGGTCGGGAATATAGCTGATGTAAACAGTGGCAAAGTCCGGCTGACCGGTTTTGGGGCAGAGGGTCGTAAATTCAGGGCAATTAAATTTCACAAAATAATCACGGTTTGGATGCTGGTTCTCAAAGGTTTCCAGTACCTCCGGATCATATTCAAAGGAATAGGCCGTTCCTTGATTTCCGAGCAGAGAAAGGTTTAAATCGTCTTCATTACGTCCAGGCATTATAAACACTCCTAGCAAAAATATAGTGGCCACCTCAGGTCATCCATTTTTTGGATGACCTGAGGTGGAAGTTAATTCCATTATTAAAGCCGCAACCCTAAGGGCTGCGGCTTGGTTCTTCAGCTTCCTTAGTTTTTTATAGAGGGGGTGGCTAAGAAACCTCTATTTTTATAGGCTCTAACACTGTTTTTATTATATAAATCCCTTTTAAAACTGTCAATTTCAGTCGTATTCCCGGCTTTTTTATGTAAATTCTTGGGCATAACACTTTAAAAATAGATGGAAGTAACCTAGAATAGTAAATAAATCATGAAATATTCAGAAAACATCTAAGAAACTCTGATTTGAATTTTCAGGGTTTTCTTACCCCTTTTTGAGAAAACGGTTACAAAAAACAATCTAATGAGGTGATCTTATGGACATGCAACCAATACCAGCTCGATCAGGCAACCACAACTTGGAAAACTACAAAGAAACGTACGAACAATTCAATTGGGATGATGTGAAAAGTAATTTCACATGGAGTAAGACTGGAAATGTAAATATCGCTTATGAAGCGATTGATAAACATGCAGAAGATCCACAGAAGAAAAATCAGGCAGCTTTAATCTATACATCACCTGAACGTGAAGAAAAATTGACGTTTGAAGATTTAAAAGTAAAGAGTAATCAATTTGCGAACGTATTAAAAAAACATAATATAGAAAAAGGCGACCGTGTATTCCTGTTTATGCACAGAAGTCCCGAATTCTATGCTGCTTTCTTTGGAATACTTAAAATCGGGGCCATTGCAGGTCCATTATTTGAGGCGTTTATGGAACAAGCGGTAAGAGATCGTCTGGAGGACAGTGAAGCAACCATGCTTGTTACAACTCCGGATCTTCTAGACAGGGTTCCAGTCGAAGATCTGCCCAACTTGAAGCAAATAGTGCTCGTTGGAGGAGATGCTCCTGGCAACTACATCTCTTTCGAAGAAGAAATGGATCAGGCTTCTGAAGAATTTGATATCGAATGGTTAGACCTCGAGGACGGCATGCTCCTTCACTATACTTCTGGATCTACAGGAAAGCCAAAAGGCGTTTATCATGTTCACAATGCCATGATCCAGCACTATCAGACAGGAAAATGGGTTCTTGATCTGAAAGAGGATGATATTTACTGGTGCACAGCTGACCCTGGCTGGGTAACGGGTACAAGTTACGGCATATTTGCTCCGTGGCTAAATGGTGTAACAAACGTGATCCGCGGGGGAAGGTTCAGTGCGGATGACTGGTATGGAACGATTGCAGAGCAAAACATTACAGTCTGGTATTCAGCTCCAACAGCTTTTCGTAAACTATTAAGCGCAGGAGAAGAGGTCGCTGCTAAACACGATCTTTCTACATTGAGACATGTATTAAGTGTAGGAGAACCACTAAACCCAGAAGTTATTACCTGGGGTCTTAAAGCCTTTGACCTGCGCATCCATGATACGTGGTGGATGACTGAAACCGGAGCGATGCTGATCTGTAACTATCCGGCTATGGATATACGTCCAGGCTCAATGGGTAAACCATTCCCGGGCATTGTTGCGGCTATCGTAGATAATGAAGGGAATGAACTGCCTCCTAATCAAATGGGTAACCTTGCTATTAAAGAAGGCTGGCCATCCATGATGCGTGGCATCTGGAATAATCCAGGGAAGTTTGAAAGTTACTTCTTAAACGGCTGGTACGTATCTGGGGACAGTGCTTATCAGGACGAAGAAGGATACTTCTGGTTCCAGGGACGTCTGGATGATGTAATTAATACTTCCGGAGAACGCGTTGGTCCATTTGAAGTAGAAAGTAAATTGATTGAGCATGAAGCCGTAGCGGAGGCAGGGGTTATTGGAAAGCCTGACCCTGAACGTGGTGAAATCATTAAAGCTTTTGTAACACTTCGAGACGGATATGAAGAATCAGATGATTTACTTGAAGATATTCGTCAATTCGTTAAAAAAGGACTAAGCGCTCACGCTGCCCCTAGAGAGATTGAAATTAAGGATACAATCCCTAAAACGCGCAGTGGTAAAATTATGCGCCGTTTACTGAAATCCTGGGAGCTTGGGCTGCCTACCGGTGATACTTCAACTTTAGAAGAATAGAAAAATAATCCTGATGATCAAGGTGCGCACAGAGTTCTGTGTGCACCTTTTTTTCTGAAGATATGCAGAAACGTGTTTCACGTGAAACACAGAGCATCGGTTAAGACATTCAGCGAAACGCTATGTTAGTATAATAGAAGAAATTAAAGGAAAATGATTGAATAGAAAATGCAGGTGTACCTATGAATGAACGACCTAATTCTCCTACAGGGACAGCCCTTGAGACCTCTCAGTGGTTTGTGTTTCTACTGGCAAGTGCAGTGGCACTCCCTATCGTTATCGGATCAATTTTTAATTTGAATTTTGCGGAAGTTGCTGGTTTAATGCAGCGCACTTTTTTTGTAGTTGGCGTAACCTCTTTCTTACAGGGAATGTTTGGCCACAGGCTGCCTATTATGGAAGGACCAGCTGGATTATGGATTAGTATATTTGCTGTCATGGCCTACTCGGGTGCCGAAGCTGGAAAAAGTTATATGGAAACTCTCCAAACCCTGCAGGCAGCTATGTTATGGACAGGGGGCTTTCTTTTAATATTCGGTGTTTTCCGCTTGGCTCACCGGGTTTTATTTGTGTTTACACCTCTCGTAACCGGTGCTTTTTTGTTTTTACTTACCGTTCAATTGAGCGGTACTTTTTTGAGGGGAATGTTAGGAATTCAGCAGGAGGTTGAGTCCATCCATGTGGGTCCGGCAGCTGTAGCTTTTCTTACGTTTTTATTAGTATTAGGATTGTCTATATTCGGAAAAGGATGGTTGAGGAGTTATGCTGTTCTGCTCGGGATTGGAGCCGGCTGGCTTGTATATGAAGCCATAATTGGAACTTCTCCGAAGGATACGGGAAACCTTGGGGCATTTTCCGTTCCGGAATGGCTGGCCTGGGGCCCCCCTGTTTTTGAATGGAATGTGATTCCTCTTGCTTTTATAACAGCTGTCATTCTTTTGTCCAATATCGTAGCCTCGGTTGTGGCTGTCAGCCATTCTATTTATGGAAAGCCGACTTTTACATACAATCAAATCAATCAAGGAAGTAGTTTTTTAGGAGTTACCCACGGGGTCTCCGCTATGTTTTCATCCATTGCGAATGTTCCGCTTGCTTCCTCGTCAGGCTTTATTAATTTGACAGGGCAAAAGAGGAAGCGACCTTTTTTATACGCTTCTATGATGATGGTCGTCATCGCATTCTTTCCACCCCTGGTCGCCTTTATTTCCGGCATTCCTTCGCCTGTGGCAAACGCTGCTTTATTAGCAACGTTTGTTCAATTAATGGGACTTGGGCTGAGTAATATTGCGAGTGAAAACCTGGATGAAAGACGATTAACGATTTTATGTGTCTCCTTTCTATTAGGAATAGGATTAATGTTTCTGCCCACTGAAGTATTCCAGGGACTTCCGGGTATTGTGCAAAACTTAATGAGTAATGGTTTATTAGTAGGAACAGTTTTAGTTATCTTTATGGAGCAGCTTTGGAAAGAATCAAACCAATCATCATAGGGTAAAGTGATGGTTACAGAGGAAGTGATTATATGGATGAACAAATATATGATTTGATTGGCATTGGCATTGGTCCGTACAATCTTGGACTGGCCGCATTGGCAGATCAGACAGACGATATAGAGGCGGTATTTTTTGAGAGAACTCCTGAATTTATATGGCACCCGGGTATGTTAATCGAAAAAATGGATTTACAAGTTCCATTTCTCGCTGATTTGGCAACGTTTGCTGATCCAAAAAGCCCTTATACATTTATGAACTACTTATATGAGCATGACCGGATGTTCCCATTCTTTTTCCACCGTCATTTCGAAGTCCCAAGACAGGAATACAACGATTATATGCAATGGGTAGCGAATCAGCTCGGTTCTTTGTACTTCGGACATACGGTGCTTGACATTATGGATAAGAAAGATGCCGAGCATCCGCATTACGAAGTGATTGTAGAAGAGAAAGCAACAGGTGAAAGAAAATACGTGAAATCGAAACATGTCGTTCTGGGAACAGGAAACGAACCTCTCGTATTAGACGGTATGGAGGATCTACCGAATGAAGATGTTCTTCACACCAGCAGATATTTGTTCGAAAAACAAAACCTGCTTAAAGCAAAGCATGTAACGGTGGTAGGATCCGGTCAAAGTGCCGTTGAAGTGTTCCTTGATTTATTAGAGGAGCAGGAACGCCAGGACATGAAGTTGACCTTGCTAACAAGGTCAGGGGGGTTGTTTTCTTTAGATAAAGCTAAATTTGCTCAAGAGGCTTTCACCCCATCCTATGTTGATTATTTTCATAACTTGAGCTTTGAGCAGCGGGAGCAGACATTAGAAACATTGAAGCCGCTTCGGAATGGAATTGATCCACAAACATTAACTCAGCTTTATACGAAATTGTACCACCGGACAGCCGGTCAAAGAGACAGTCGGGTTCTTATCCAGCCTATGACGGAAGTTCAGGGAATTGAAGCTGTGGAAGACGGGTATGAACTGTCTTGTAAGCAATGGCAGGAAGATGTCGATTATACGTATCATTCCGAAAAAGTAGTATTGGCTCTTGGATACAAGCCTCATATTCCATCATGGTTTATGAATCGTTTTAAGGACGCCATTGAATGGGAAGGGGAAAACGTATTTAAGGTTACAAGGGATTATCAGCTGGTCTTTAACGATAACCGCAATCACCATTTTTTCACGTTAACCAACCTGGTCCATTCGCACGGAGCGGGAGCAACAAACCTTGGACTATCTGTGCATCGTAACGTCCATATTATCAATACCATCGCAGGCAGAACGGTATATAAAAATCAGCAGGACAACACTTTTCAGCAGTTTTCCATGAAAGATTTCGAAGGTTGATTATCCATTTTTTTGAAGTCGGACAGGTTTAACTTTACCCCATACGGGAAGACATCCTATGTGTTAAAAATTAACTATGTCATTCAAGGAGATGATTGAATATGAGTAAAATCGCTTGTGTCGTAACATCTATGTTTGAAGATGTAGAGTACACTAAACCCGTAGATGAGTTTAAACGTGAAGGTCATGAAGTGACCACTATAGAATGGGAAGCCGGAAAAGAAGTAACAGGTAAGCAGGGCGATGCTACTGTTAAAATTGACGCTTCTGTCGATGATGTGAAGCCGGAAGATTTTGATGCCCTATTGATTCCCGGTGGATTCTCACCCGATCAATTACGTGGAGATGAAAAGTTCGTCAAATTCGCTAAACATTTCATGGATGAGAAAAAACCTGTCTTTGCGATCTGCCATGGTCCGCAGCTTTTAATTACTGCTAAGTCCCTGGAAGGCCGTAAAGCTACAGGTTTCAAATCTATTGCTGTAGATATGGAGTATGCAGGAGTAGACTTCGAAGATAAAGAAGTTGTGGTTTGCGGGAACCAGCTGGTTACAAGCCGTAATCCGGATGATATCCCGGCATTTAATCGAGAATCCCTCAAACTCCTAAAATAAATATCGTATCACCTTAAAGAATAAGTCACGAGGATCTCTTCCTCGTGACTTATTTTCTATAGACAGGCAACTCAATTTTTGCCAAAGGACATTTAGCTTCCAACAATTTTTTGAATTTTTTATCATCTTGTGGTACTGAAATTAAAATCGTTTTATAATGAGACTGGGTGATTGCGATTCTTTTAAAGGTCCAGGCTGGACTGGAGAGGGGATTGTACGTGTAGGTAACAGATTGAATTTCCGATAGGGGAATGGTTTTAATAATAGGGCCAAACGTTACGATCAATGACTCTTCGGTGATTTCGTGGTAAGAACGGATGAGTGCCCATAGTAGAGGGATGGAGACAACAACCATGATGATAAGACCGACCCACCCTTCGGCAAGGCCTTCTGTAAATAGTCCAATTATGCCAAGAGGTATTAAAGCTAAAACGAACAGGATAAGAATGGGATTCTTTTTTACGGGGAATTTCATTTAGATCACCTCTGTTAAGAGTATAGCACTAACAAACAGCTGTACATAAGTGAGAGATGAAGGAGGAAGTCGATGATTGTTAATGAACAGAAACACCATTTTTTAATGATTGAACAACATGAACACGCTAAGATTTCGGGGCAGATCGTACGAAACTGGAAGAAAGATTTTTTGCTCCGTTCCAAACTTAGAGAAGAAGCGGACTGGGCGGTTTCCCAGCATGACCGCGCGTGGATTCCTCTGGATAAAGACCCAATATGGAATGAAGAAAAAAATAGACCTTACTCGTTTATAGACTATCCCCTCACTGAGAAACTTGAGGCTTATCAGCGAGGTATCGAGGAGGCTGCTGATCAGTCTCTGTATGCTGGGATGCTCTGCAGCATGCACTATCAATCTTTTTTTTCGGAGGATAGTGAGGATCCTGAGATTCGTGATTTTTTAGCGGATGAAAAGGAGAGACAAAAGAACCTTTACCAGGCAATGAAAAGGGATATTCCTAAGGATATTTATCAGCTCCATTTTGAAAGGCTGCAATTTTGTGATGACCTTTCTCTGTATATCTGCATGCAGGAGCCTGGTATTTCTAAGGAAGAGGAAGTATCCTGGTTTAAAAATGGATTCAGGCAGTCCTTCGATTTTGCTCCTGGTGGCATCATGCCGCATTGGATAGACGAAAAACAGGTATCTTTAAGACCTTTTCCTCTCGAGTATTCATTTGAAGTACAGATTCCTTACCGTATGGTTTCAAAGGAGGATATTGAGAAGAAAGGATTAAAAGAAGCTTACCATCAGACAGAAATCAACCATAGAGTGGTTGCTTTTGTTCCTTCTGATTAAAGTAAGCTTTTAAATTCCGCTTTCAGACAGCCTAAGACATCTCTGATCCCTGTCTGGAGCGGAAATAATTATTGGTTTTTTTCTACATTAAATTGACTACTTAGGAGCAGCCAATTTTGTGGAAAGGATAGTCCCAGTTTCCAATAGCTGATTCCTCTTAATCCTCGATTTTTAATAAGGTCGAACTTTTGTTGAATTGACCTTGCGTCTTCAAACCATACTTCATGTTCACTTCCAGACGTATCTGTATAAGTGAAAAAGGGAGCTTGTTCTTCCTGATCATAAGATATATTCACATTATTTTCCCGTGCAATCTGAATGGCTCTTTGCGGGCTTACAGCTTTGGCGAACTCTCCTCCTGGTTCATAAGGCAGAGTCCAATCATAGCCGTATAGATTCTGACCTAACAAAATTTTATCAGCAGGCATTTCGGTCAAAGCGTAATCGACGACTTCTGTAACAGGTCCTATAGGTGATACCGCTCGAGGAGGTCCCCCACTGTAGCCCCATTCATATGTCATCAGCACCACAAAATCTGCAATTTCCCCATGTGCTTTGTAATCATGTGCTTCATACCACAGGCCTTGTTGATCGGCACTCGTTTTAGGAGCAAGGGCTGTAGACATAAGAAGCCCCTCGGCCGATAGACGCTCTTTCGCTTTTCTTAGAAACTGGTTATAATTTTCTTTTAATTCCGGAGGCAGAAATTCCATATCAAAATGAACGTCACGAAATCCGATTTCACGGGTCGTCTGGATAATATTATCGAGCAAAGTATTTTGCAGATCCTCATTCGTTAAAATCGTCCGGCCTAATTCTGCGCTGAATCCATCTTCAGCTAGATTGGTGACGACCATCATTAAAGACGCGTCATTGTTATCAGCAATCGCTTTAAAATCATCCAGAGGAGGGGCTTTCAGCGAGCCATCAGGCTGAATTTCATAACTGAATGGTGCTAAGTAAGAAAGTAAAGGTGCCCGGTTTTCTGCAGATGATTGTAAAGTATCCGACACTTCTCCGCCGAAGGGTTCAATATAAGCATTTGTTGAGATGTTAACAGGCGGTTGTTCCGGAATGTACAAACGGAAACCTGGCTGAAGAGGCTGGTTCACTTGTAGGTTGTTAACTCGAGCGAGTTCTTCAGCTGTTGTGCCAAACCGCCTGGCAATGGAATATAAACTGTCGCCGGGCTGGACAAAATAAAACTGACCAACAATAGGGACCACGATGGCCTGCCCTACAACCAGATCACCCGGAGTTTCCAGTTCGTTTGCATCAATGATCGCATTTGGCGTACTATCATAGAGGTTAGCTATCGAAAATACAGACTCCCCTGATTGGACCACGTGGATCTGCATTTAGATCACTCCTTTCTCATCTTTATAAATGTATGAGAAGGAAAAGGGGAATAACACTTACATTTTTAGAAGGAGAGCTCTATGAATAACGATGAACACTATATGCAATTAGCTATAAAAGAAGCTAAAAAAGCTGAAGCTGAGGGAGAGGTCCCAATTGGAGCTGTGATCGTTCATCATGATGAAGTGATTGCCCGCGGATATAATCAAAGAGAAAGTTCTCAGTTAGCTTCTTCCCACGCAGAATTTATTGCAATTGAGCGGGCAAACGGAGTCATCGGCAGTTGGCGTCTGGAAGATTGTACCCTCTACGTCACCCTTGAGCCTTGCCCGATGTGTACAGGTGCCATTTTACAGTCACGGATACCGAGAGTGGTTTATGGAGCTAAAGACCCCAAGGCCGGATGTGCAGGAACTTTGATGAATTTGTTAGAAGATGAGCGTTTTAACCACCGCTCAGAGGTGGTCCCTGGCTTAATGGAGGATATATGTGGCCAGATGCTGACTGATTTCTTTCGGAAAATCCGTTCTCAGAAAAAGAATAAATCCAGTTTATAATTATTTTTAAAAAAGGATTGCATTATTCGTCATGGCTCGATATAATAGTAATGTCGTGCTAAGCGGGGAGGTAGCGGTGCCCTATACTCGCAATCCGCTATAGCGAGGCCGAATTCCCACCCGAGGTGGCAAGGTCTCAAGGCCTGCCTCATGTGAGTGGTGTTGACATTCAGGTCCTGCGCAACGAGAACCAGTGAACCCTGTCAGGTCCGGAAGGAAGCAGCAGTAAGCTGATCATCTCGTGTGCCGCGGGAGTGCCTGGATAGAGCCACAACCATGAGTAACGCTTGGGGCCTCGCCATCGAAGGTGGGTGCACGGCATTACATAAAGAACTACCCAGAAAGCTGTTATGATACTATGTCATAACAGCTTTTTTTATAGGTTCTGTTAAACGTGGTTATGTTATTTCAAAAGGGACTTATTAAACTAAAGGGCCGGTTACTGTAAGACTCAGTTTCGAGATATCTTAGGTCCGTTGCTGATATAGAGAGGGTCTGGCTACGGAAACAACTCGCTTTTCTGCGGCCCTACACGAAGTAGGGTCGATCGACCCTGCATCGTGCAGGGCCGGAAAGCGAAATCGTCCCCCGCAGGACCTAATTCTCTCAAAAGTCTCGAAACTGAGTCTTCAAGTAATGGGAGCTTAACTGCAAGATCAACACTGAGAGTTAATAGAGCCTTTTTATATAGGAAATATCTTAAACACTCAAATGTCTAAGGTTCACATTCAAACCTCCAATCAGGTATAATGGAGAAGAGACTAAAAAGGGAGAACGGTTATATGAGCTATCAGGCTTTGTATCGTGTCTGGCGCCCGAAAAACTTCGAAGATGTGGTTGGACAAACTCATATTACACGCACATTGCAAAATGCCATTGAGCAGGATAAGTTTTCTCATGCTTATTTATTCTCAGGGCCTCGTGGTACAGGAAAGACCAGTGCTGCGAAGATTTTTGCTAAAGCGGTTAACTGCGAACGTTCCCCTGCCAAGGAACCGTGCAATGAATGTTCAGCATGTCTAGGCATACAAGATGGATCCATATCCGATGTCATTGAAATTGACGCCGCTTCTAACAACGGAGTGGAGCAAATTCGGGAGATCCGGGATAAGGTCAAATATGCCCCCAGTGCGGTAACTTACAAAGTATATATTATTGATGAAGTTCACATGCTTTCCATGGGAGCTTTTAATGCGCTGCTAAAGACATTGGAAGAACCTCCTCAGCATGTCATATTTATTTTAGCAACAACAGAACCCCATAAAATTCCTTTAACGATCATATCGCGCTGTCAGCGTTTCGATTTTAAACGGATTTCACAAAAAGCGATGGTTGAACGTATGCAAGGAATAACAGCTTCCGAACAGATCTCAATTGCTGAAGAAGCATTAGAGATCGTAGCTCTTACGGCGGAAGGCGGAATGAGGGACGCCTTAAGTCTGCTTGACCAAGCTGTCTCTTATAGTGAAGAGGAAGTAACGATTGAAGATGTGCTTGCCGTTACAGGAGCGGTATCTCAAGGCAGACTGGCAGAGGTCGTTCAGGCGCTGCATGACCATGAAGTAAAAGATGCGTTAGAAGCTGTGGATGATTTAATTCAGCAAGGGAAGGATCCTGGACGCTTCGTTTTTGATTTAATCTACTATTTGAGGGACATCCTGCTTTTTCAAAGTGCTCCAGATTTGGCGCATAACTTAGAACGAGCGATACCCGATGATACATTTCGTAAATTATCCGGAGAACTTTCCGCTTATTGGATACAGCAGGCGATCCGTGAACTGAACCAGTGTCAGCAAGAAATGAAATGGACCACAAGTCCAAAAGTATTCATAGAGATTGCTCTACTTAATATGGTAGAAGTAAAACCGGAAGCGGCACCTGCCTCTGCCCCTGTTCAGGATTCTGAAAGCGTCAGGGAACTCTCAAAGAAACTGAATGAACTTGAGAAGGAATTAAGTTCACTTAAGCAAAAAGGAGTACAGTCTCAGCAGGAGCAGACTCCTCAAAAACCAAAGCGCACACCTGCAAAATCCGGCAGGAGAAGTTATAATGTTCCATATGAGCGAATCCGGCAAGTTTTAAATGAAGCATCTAAAGAAGAAATTAAGAAGGTCCAAAACCGGTGGGCGGACTTTATGGAAGCTTTAAAACAAAGTAACGCTCCAGCTCATGCCACATTGTTGAACAGTAAACCAAGAGCTGCCTCTCCTAAAGCGCTCGTATTAGCATTCAGGTACGATATTCACTGTTCTTTAGCACTTGAGCATCAGAAAACGATTGAACCCCTGCTCACAGAATTTACAGGGAAGCCGTTAGCCATCATTCCTATTCCTGAGGCCAACTGGCAGGAAGTCCGGGAAGAATTTGTGCAAAAGCAAAAAGCGGCACCGGGCGAAGGAAATGAGGAAGGTGTGGAGACAGAAGGAGAATCTTCTCAAGAAGAGGACCCCCTTGTCTCAGAGGCACGCAAGCTTGTTGGTGATGATTTAATAGAAATACAAGACTAAGTTGATTATATTTAAGGAGGAATTGCCATGCGTGGTGGAGGAAACATGAACAATATGATGAAGCAAATGCAGAAAATGCAGAAGAAAATGATGAAAGCTCAGGAAGAGCTCTATGAGATGACGTTTGAGTCTTCTGCAGGCGGAGGAATGGTTAAAGTAACAGCTAATGGTAAAAAAGAAATTACGGACATTTCTATCAACGAAGAAGTGGTCGATCCTGACGATGTAGAAATGCTTCAGGATTTGATTATTACGGCAACCAACGATGTTATTAAACAAGTGGATGATAAAACCAACGATACAATGGGTGAATTCACGAAAGGTATGCCTGGAGGAATGTTCTAGGAGGAGTATTCATGTATTATCCTGAACCGATATCAAAACTGATCGACAGTTTTACAAAGCTGCCAGGGATCGGCCCTAAGACGGCTGTCCGTCTGGCTTTTTTTGTCTTAGAAATGGAAGAAGATGACGTGCTGGATTTCGCGAAGTCATTAGTAAATGCAAAACGAGAGCTTACACACTGCTCTACTTGCGGTCATATTACAGACCAGGACCCTTGTTCGATCTGCCAGGATGAATCCAGAGATCAAACCCTTATCTGCGTAGTTCAGGATCCTAAAGATGTCATAGCCATGGAGAAGATGAGAGAATTCGGCGGAAAATACCATGTGCTGCATGGAGCTATTTCTCCTATGGATGGCATTGGGCCTGAAGATATTAATGTAGAAAGTCTCATTAATCGGTTAAAAGATGAGGGGATTGAAGAATTAATTCTCGCTACCAATCCGAATATAGAGGGAGAAGCTACAGCGATGTATATATCCCGGTTAGTTAAGCCTTCTGGAATACGTATGACAAGAATTGCTCATGGACTTCCGGTAGGAGGAGACTTGGAATATGCAGATGAAGTAACCTTGTCCAAGGCTCTTGAAGGAAGAAGAGAACTGTGATGAAGGTGGTTGCCATGTTTCGTAGAAAAAAAAGAAGAGCTAAAGATATGGACCAGCAGCTCCTCATGAACATTAGGCAATTAAAAAAGGAATGGGAAAACCTGAACAGTATTATTGACCAAAGTATTGAACCAACCGAAGAAAGTTTGAAAGAACTCGCCCTTACTAAATCGAAATACTTATATCTTCTTAGGGAAGCTCGCCACCGCGGTCTCAATGCACTTTCTTAACTGTTCTACTCATAACCCCCTGTCCAGACTCATAGATTGTAGAGAATCATAATTGGACAGGGGGTTTTTTTATGGATCCGGTGCTCGTTATTCTATTATTAGGGCTGACCATCCCTTTTCTTCTCATTATAGGTTTGCCTTCTGCCCCTATAAAATGGGTGGGGCAGGCAGTAACACGTTTAATTATTGCAGTGATTTTGTTGTTTTTCATTAATTTATTTGGAGCACAATTTGGATTACACATTCCTATCAACGGTTTTACAGCTATTGCTTCAGCTTTATTAGGAGTTCCGGGGGTAATATCCTTAACAGCGATTCATCTATGGATATTATAATATAGGAAGAGTCAGGGAGATTCCCCTGGCTCTTCACTTGTTTAAAGGGGGATTTCAGCCTTTTAAACATCAGTGATACTTCTATGAAACTATAAAATTAAAAAAATATGCAAAAGGTGTTGCCAACATTATTTCAGCGTGGTATATTATTACTTGTCGCATTAAGACAGAGCGGCAAGCCGGAAACGGCAAGCAAAAAATCATTTAAAAAAGTTGTTGACTTAAACGAGTCACAATGATATGATTATTAAGTCGCTGTTTTGAAGCGGCAAACGAAAACTTTTGATCTTTGAAAACTGAACGAACCAACCAGTACGTCAA